>JAAEEW010000048.1 GCA_013415595.1 Methanosarcinales archaeon
CCGGCTGCTGTGGCTGGGGTTGGGCGCTGAGGAGGAAGGGGGTGTGCATGGCGCTGTCTTTCTCGTCCTCGGGGGCTTGGGTGCCGTCCCGGACCCAGACCTTGACCCGGTACTCGCCGGGCTTCCAGCCGGAGGTGGGCCAGGTCCAGTTCTGAGAGGAGGACCAGCCGGTCACGGGCAGTCCGTTCAAGTAGAAGCGGTAGAGGATGGGGTCCTCCGGGTCTGAGGCCCGGGCCGTCCAGGTGACCTTGGGCCCCGCCCTCTGGGGGCTGGCCAGGTCCGGCCGCAGATCGGTGACTATGGGGGGCTGGTTCACGTCCCCGCCCGCCGGCCGCTGGTCATCGGGGACCTCCGCCTCGGTCAGCCCGGCTGCTCCAGCCCCGGCCGGGGAGACGTTGACCTCCCTGGCCCCGTCCAGTCCTGCCGGAGAGGGAGCCGGAGCAGAGGCGGGAGCCTGGGGGGAGACGGCCGGGGAGTCGTTGCCCACAGAGGCGGCCTGGCTCTGGTTATCCTCGATGGACAGTGGCTCCTCTTCGGCGACCTCCACTTCCTCCGCGGCTTCCAGGTCCTCCACCTCGTCATCCACTTCCGGCTCCTCCTCGTCCAGCTCGAGGTTCTCGATGGCCGCCAGGCGGGAGGGATCGGGCTCTATGGCCCGGGCCTGGGTGGAGGTGGTCGTGGAGGTGGTGGAGGCGGTGCTGCCCCCTCCGCCGCCAAAGGCCGGCCTTCTCTGGGGGATGGCTGCCCTGCCGGAGACGCCGGTCTGATTGTTCGTGGAATTATTTGTGGAGTTCGGGCTCTGGCCGCCGGCCAGGACCTCCACATCCGAGCGGTTGTCTGATAGGTTGCTGCCGTCCGGGGCGGCGGCTGCACTGGCCGCGCCGGCCGAGCTGGCCGGGGAGGAGCCGGCGGGATTGATCTGGCCTGCCACCACCGAGCCGGAGTAGACGTCCGGCCGGTTGTCGTCCCCCAGGATGTTCAGCCGGGTGATGCCCGGCCCCCGGTCAGGCAAAGCGAAATAGCCCAGGGCAAAGGTCAGAGCCAGGGCCAGCACCACTATGGCCAGGGCAGGGAGATGCCTTTGAAGGGGGGACCTCCGCCTGACGACGCCGCCAGGCCGGATGGGGGTGAATCCCTGCCGGGTGGCCAGGGTGTACCGCTTTCTCCGGGGAAGAGATATCCTGAGCTGACGGGCATAGACGGCCGAAGCTATGGTGAGCAGGCCCAGGAGCACAGCCAGGGCCAGGAGATGCCATTCCCGGAGCAGGCCGGAGGAGAGGGCGGCCAGGATGGCGCCCCCCAGGCCCGCGGCCGCGGAAAGTCCCGCCCTGGCCTGGGGCAGGAGGTCGCCCTGGCGGGGGAAGACGACGGCCAGCAGAGAATAACAGAGAAGGGAGAACAGCGCGAAGAAGACGACCGGCCTGGCCAGCCAGTGAAGGGAAGAAGGGGTGATAAGGAAAGAGACTGCTGCCAGCGCCGAAATCGCAATGCAAACCGCTAAGTCCCCCGGCAGGGGCTCCTTTGATCTCACCGTCCTCACCCATACCCTCTGAAATTGCCAGCTACTTGATAATAAAACAAGAAAGATAAAACCTTTTTCCTCGATAAATGGAAAATGACGGTTAAATGACCTCCGGCAGGGAGCTCAAGACTGCCCGCAGAGAATAAATATAAAAAATATATCAAGGAAAAAATTGGACTGCCTGCATTTCTTTTTTCAAATTCAACAGGCAGCGATCAGGCCGTTCTACGCCTCCTGCAGTTCGCCCCGGAGGCAGGCACCGGCCTTCGCTGCGCCGCCCCGCGGGCCTGCTGACAAAGGCGCAGGTCCAGGCAAAATGCTCTGGCCGCACGATTCGATCCGGCGTCTACGCCGCCGGCCAAATCCAGACCCGGGCCTTCCGTCCCCTCAGCCGGCTGAGCGAAAGCCGGTCATCTCCCGGTCGCCCATCTGCAGCTCCCGCACCAGGGCCCCGGCCTCCCGGGCATCCGCCGCCCTGGCCAGCACCCGCACCCTGCTGAGCTCTGAGCGCTTGCCGCAGGGGCAGGACCTGGTCCTGGCCCCCTCCTCCGCGTAGAGGTGACGGCCGCAACTACATCTGAATACCAGGTACATGACCATAATCTATCTTACAAAAAGAGTGAGAACAGGTCACTTGCCGATCAGGACCGCGTTGACGGTCCCATCCTGGCTGGGCCTGTTGGTGACCATGGCATCGCCAAGCTCGGTCTTGATAACCGCGCCCCTGGTGATGATGTTTCTCCTGATGTAGTTCAGGTTGGCCTTGTTGTCCACCACACTCTGGATCTTGATCTTGCTGGACTTGCCAGTGGCGGGGTCGGAGACGCATGCCACATCGCACCGCAGCAGGCGAATCTTCATGTTTCCGCCCATGGTGCTGATCCTCTTTTTCCTCACAGGGGCGATGGTCGTATCGCCGGCCTCTCTACCAGTCTCGAACTTGCGCTTTCCCCGATTAAGGATGAGCCTTCCGCCCGTAACCTTCCTTGCAGACTTTCCTTGCCACCTCATACTATTCCTCTGACCTCAACCAATCTTTTAAGCTCGATATATATTCGTTGTGGTGCCTGTCGCCACCCCTGGCCTTAAGAACCTTTGCCCTGACAGCCCAAACCGGCCGGCCCAGAGGCGGCCAGAATGGCCCAACCGCCCCGGGACCGCCCGTCAGGCCAGGTCCTTGACCACGTAGGGCAAAGCGATGCGGTACCCAAGCCGCCGGTAGTAATCCCGCACCCCGATGGCGCTGGTGACCTCTATGGAACGGTAGCCGGCCAAGACGGCCATCTCCTCCGCCGCCTGCAGCAGCCCGGCGCCGTAGCCCTGGTGCTGCCAGCCGCCCCTTCTCCCCAGGGGGATCAGGGGGCCGTAGACGTGCAGCTCCCGCACCCGGGCCTTCTCCCCCAGGCGCAGTCGCAGGAATCCCACCAGCACGTCCTGGCCGGAGAGGTAGGAGATGAAGTGCTCCTGAGCCCCGCAGGCCTCGTAGCTCTCCACCTGCAGCTTTGCCTGGCCGGGGGAGACCCCCTGCAGCCCCGCCTCCCGGCAGCGTATGCACCGGCAGCGGCCTTCCCGGGCACGCAGTCGCTCCTCTGCCAGTTGCCGCAGGTTGCTCTTCTTGACCCCGGCCACTATCAGCCGGGCGGGGATGTCCCTCTGCACCCTCTGCAGCCTGGTGTAGGGGGGGATGATCTCCTTGACCCGGGAGATCAGCTCCGCCGCCTCCTCATCTCCCAGGGGGATGTACTCGCCCCGGCGGTAGAGGTCGTAAAGCTCGGTCCCCTCCACCACCAGGGTGGGATAGATCTTCAGGTAGTCCGGCCGGAAGTCGGGACTTTGGAAGAGCTCCCGGAACTCCTCCAGGTCCCGGGAAGGGGAGGACCCGGGAAGCCCGGGCATCATGTGAAATCCCACCTTCAGTCCGGCCTCACGCAGGTTCCGGTTCGCATCCACCGTCGCCGCCCGGTCGTGGCCACTCCTGATCCCGGCCAGGATCTCATCCCGGATGCTCTGCACCCCCAGCTCCACCTTGGTGGCTCCCAGGGAGAGCATGCTCTGGATGTGGCCGGGTCGGCACCAGTCCGGCCTGGTCTCGAAGGTCATGCCCACGTTCCTCACCCTGGCCCGCTGGTTCAACTCGGCCGCCTCCCGGAAGCTCTGCCAGCCTGACGGTCCGCTGGCCGGAGGGTCACGGACCGGCTGGGGGGAGGGCTGGTGGCCGGATAGGGAACATTCAGAGAGGGAAGGCCGGGAGGGCAGATGGCTGGCAAGCCCCTGGCCGGATGGGGAAGGGTCGGAGGGGAGAGGGTCGGTGAGGGGATAGTCGTTCATGGCCTGCAGACAGCGCTTCACAAACCACTGCTGATATCCCAGGGGCCGGGAGGTGATGGTCCCGCCCATGATGATCAGCTCCGCCTTGTCCACGGGGTGGCCGATCTCTTCCAGCTGCCTCAGGCGAGCGTGGACCTGTCGGTAGGGGTCGTAGCCGTGCTGGCCGGCCCGGAGAGCGGCAGGCTCCTGGCCGGTGTAGCTCTGGGGTGAGCTCGCCAGAGCGCGGATTCCCCCCGGACAGGGCACACAGATGCCGTGGGGACAGCGGGCGGGAGAGGTCATGGCCGCGATCACCGCCACCCCGGAGAGGGTGCGGGTGGGCTTGCGCACCAGGAGCTTGAGCCGATCCCGCTCCTCCGGCAGGGCCTGGGCCAGGATGTCGGCGTTGCTGGGAAGAGAGGAGAGCCCAAGCTCCGAGGCCGCCTGACGCTTCCTTTTCTCCAGATCGGCCGGGGTCTTCACCTGGCCCTGGAGCACGGCCTCCACGATCTCCCGCAGGGGCCTCAATCCACCTCCCAACGGACAGCCTCCATGCCCTCCCGGCTGGATGCCGGCGGGCTCTCGTCCGGCCAGCCCAGGGAGATTATGGCCACCGGCAACACACCCTCCTCCAGCCCCAGGATATCCCTGACCAGGTGGTCGTCGAAGGCCCCGTTCCAGCAGGCTCCCAGGCCCCGGTCGTGGGCGGCCAGGATCAGGCACATGATGGCCGCGTCGGCGTCCTGGACGGCGTACAGCCCGCCCCGGTCGCCATACCTGCGGCTGGATCGGGGCGGATCGGCACAGACCACGACCAGGGCCGGGGCCCGGGCTATGTGAGACTGGCCAAACGCGGCCAGGGAGAGGGCCCGCCTCATCTCCTCTCTGGTGACCACCACGTACCTCCTGGCCCGCAGGTTGCCCGCCGACGGAGCGCACTCCGCAGCCTGCAGAAGGTCGGTGATGATCTCCCTTGACAGAGGACGCCTCTGATACCTCCTCACGGATCTGCGTCCTTCCAGGGCTTGTTTCAGGTCCATGAAGAACAGTTCTTGGCCGGGGTGGAATAATAGATTTTTCTGCAGGCGGCCTCCACTCAGACTTCCTGCACACAGACCGGATCAGGCCGCCCTATCTGGCGGATGGTGGCCTTCAGGTCGCTCAATACCACATAGGTGTCCGGTATCTCCTCGGGATTGGGAATCAGGTCTCTGCGGGCTTCCCCAGTCAGACACCCGGAGTTGACCGCCAGGGGCCCTCCATCCCGCCTGTAGATGCCGGCGCGATGGGTGTCGCCGTAGACGAAGCAGTCCACGGGCCCCAGCTTCTGCTCGGCGATGAAGTTCATGATGGCGTCGTAGTGCCGCTCCACCGGGGTGAACTGCAGGGTCTTCAGAATGCCGCTCTTCACCCGGTCGAATACGCTGGACATCTTCCACAGCCGGTCCTCCAGCTCGGCCATCTCCCCGATGTAGCTGGAGCGGTAGATGCTCTCGTAGGCGTAGGCCATCATCCTCTCCAGGTCGGCGGGGCAGGGGCTCTCCCCGGAGAGGCAGCGGAGCTTCTCCACCACCTGTAGCGGGAATGAGGAGACGCCGCTCAGGTGGTGGCCGTGGGTGAACACGAACCGCCGGTTGCGTCGGATCTTGGTGTAGACCGGGTAGTGCATCTCCAGCCCCACGGAGTGGATGGTCTGGTACCAGCTCATGTTGGGGAGATACACGGAGAAGGTCTCCCCCCGGGCCGCCCGCTCCATGATGTCGCTCTCCTGGTTCATGATCATCAGGTGGTGATCGTGGTTGCCGATCACGTAGCTGATGCGCACGCCTAGCTCCGAGAGCCTCTGCAGAAAATAGCCGGCATCCCGGATGGCCTTCTCCGGCCTGGTCCGCCACAGATCTAAAATGTCGCCTAAAAGCACTATCTCGTCGCAACCCTCGCCGTACCTCCACAGCTCCCAGATCAGGTAGTCCACCATCTTCCTGCTGGAGAGGGTGGAGGTGCCCGGACCGAAGTGGGTATCGGATATCACCACTGTGGACGCATCGGACCCTCCTTCATTGCCGGGCGAGAGAATAACCTTTACTATTTATAAATATTTTGCAGACTTTTTTACTATTCCGGATGGGAGATGTGTCTTTCAGGAAGATCCGGCCAGGTCGGCAAAATTATAAGCTCCGAGATCCTGGTCCTGGGGTGGTGCACTTTACATGATTGATATTGCCATTCCCAAGGGCAGCCTGCTCAGCCAGACGCTGCAGCTCCTGGAGCAGGCCGGCCTGGAGATCAGAAGAACGGAGCGGGAGTACAACGCCCGCATCAACGACCCCCGGGTGGGCAAGGTGAAGATCCTGCGTCCCCAGGAGATACCGGGCTACGTGGCCAGGGGCTACTTCGACCTGGGGATATCCGGCACCGACTGGATAAGGGAGTCGGAGTCCGACGTGGTGACGGTGGCCACCCTCAACTACGGAAAGCAGGGCCCCGGAAAGGTGAAAGTGGTGGTGGCCGTGCCTGAGGACCAGGACATAAAGTCGGCCAGGGACGTCTTGCCCGGCAGCCGGATCGCGACCGAGTACCCCAAACTGACAAAGTCCTTCTTCGACTCCCTGGGAATCCCGGTGGAGGTCCAGTTCTCCTATGGGGCCACTGAAGCCAAGGTTCCCGAGCTGACCGACGTGGTGGTGGACCTGACCGAGACCGGCTCCACCCTGAAGAAGAACGGCCTGAAGATCGTGGACGTCATCCTGGAGTCCACTTCCGAGCTGATAGCCAACCGCGATAGCTGGGCCGATACGGTGAAGCGGGAGGAGATCGAGGCCGTGGAGACCCTGCTCTCAGCGGTGATCCGGGCCCGGGGCAAGGTGCTGATCGACCTCAACGTCCCCGAGGACCGCATCGACGAGGTGATAGCGATACTGCCCAGCATGAAGAAGCCCACCATCTCCAAGCTCTACAACTCCGGCTACTACGCCGTGGAGAGCGTGGTGGACAGATCCACGGTCAACCTGCTCATCCCCCAGCTCAAGAAGGCTGGAGCCACAGATATCCTGGAGCTGGAGATATCCAAGATAGTGCCGTAAAAAAGAGAACGGGCGTGAGGGGATTCGAACCCCTGATTTACAGCTTAGGAGGCTGCCGCCATATCCTTTCTAGGGAACGTGGCAAGAACCACCGTTCCTGGCTAGGCCACACGCCCACGCCTCTTCCCTGGCCCCACCTGGTATATCAACTTTTCCAGATCCACCGGCACCGGGGGGATAAAATGCCGGTGGGAAGAATTCTGTTCATCTGATCTTCCAGGGAGAGGCCCGTAGCCAAGCCCGGGGGTCGTGCGGCGCCTCTTGAGCCCGGTGAGGGGGGAGGGAACGGCCCCCTCGCCCTGCTCATTTGCCTATCCCTCATCTTTCATCCTATCCTTCGTCCCTTCCAATCCTTCGTCCAGTCCATCATCTTCCATCATCCTATCCCCCTGCATCCCCACCATCCAGGGATAACTTTAAATGTCGTCAATCGAATCGTGGATTTGTAGACGATCGACGAAAGTCCCTCGTCGTGGAGGTTAGGAAGATGAAATTGATGCGAATGCTATGTGCGCTGGCGGCATTGTGTGCTGTTCTTTCGCCAGCCCTTTCCGAGACCCTGACCATGGAGCAGAACCGAACCATGGAACAGAATCAAACCATGGAGCAGAACATGAGCCAGATGATGGCCCAGGCGGAGATTATGAACCAGGAACTGCTCCAGCTCATGACCCAGGCACAGACCATGAACCAGAATCTGGCCCAGATCAGAGCCCAGGCAGAGACTACCACCCAGGCTGAGATCATGGAGCAACTGAGAATCCAGATCGAGACCATGAACCAGAACCTGATCACACTGGCATCTCAGGTGCAGACCATGAACCAGAACATGGCCCAGATTCAGACCAGAGAGCAGAACCAGGATGCTGAGCAGGTCTTGGCCGCGAACCAGGTTCAGAATATGGAGCAGGTCCAGAGCATGGAGCAAGCTCAGAGCATGGAGCAGACCGGCGCCACGAGCATGAACCAGAACGCGGCCCAGGGACAGGCCATGTATCAGAATCAGGGCGGGTCCATGACCCAGGGGTCTATGACCCAGGGATCCACGACCCAGGGCAGATGAGATCCCTTTGATATCACAGCCATCATCCAGCCGGTCCATGTGACCGGCACCCGGCTTTTCAGTCCGGGAACCATCTTTTTCTTAATTTGACGCCCGAAGGCCCCCGGCCGAATCTGTTCTGGCTTTTTAAAGTTATAAAAAGGTCATAAAAGGGATGCCTGCGGACGTTTTTTCATGACGGGGCCACTGCGGCTACCATTTGCAGGCTACCACTGCGGCTCGATCTCGCCAACCTCTTCCCGGGAATGGCCGTCCAGAGTCGCCTGATCCCGGGAATGGGGGAGCTCATCGATCCTTAAACGGCCCCGGCAAAGTCCCCCCCCTGGATAGACCGTTCTCATAATTCCAGGAATAGGGACGGCTGGTCCGGCGTCTCAAACCACGCCGATCAGGGTGCCGCTCAGGACCACCACGAACAGGCCCAGGAAGAACCAGCCCAGCATCCCCTCGATCATGCCCAGGTGACGGTAGTGCCCCACCGGATAGATATTGGCCGGAGCCTGGGCGGTGAAGTTCATGGCGCTGAAGTACATGGAGTCGATGAGGGAGGCGGTCTTTGGTCCTGCGGTCTGGCCTTGGGCTGCCGCCTGGTGGAGGGCCGCCATCTGGGAAGCGCTCATGCTCTCCGCGGCCTTGATCTTCTGCAGGTCGTCCTCTCCGAACTTGCGAATGCCGTTGCCCTTCCAGAACCATATCCCAAAGAGGAATATGAAGAAGAGGGACCAGAGAATGGTGAAGCTGGGCTTGACTCCGTAGCCGCAGGAGACCCAGGAGACGATGTCCACCGTCTTTTCAAAACCCCAGGGCTTTACGGACTGGGCGATCTTCCGGTACTGGTAGTAGCATTCGTTGGCGTCGTCCATCCACTCCAGGTTCTTGTAGTTCTTGACCAGGGCCAGGTAGGCCGCTCCGTCGAAGACCATGTGGTCCTTGATGGTGTCCCAGCGGGCGATCAGCCTGGTGAAGTCCGCGCCCTTGAGGGAGAGCAGCGACTCCTGGCCGTAGGTGGCGTTCCCCAGCTCCAGGGAGTAGATGCGCGCGCTCTCCATGATCAGGTCCTGGTCGAAGCGGGAGTCCACGAACCGGGCGTTGTCGGCGAACTTGGTGACGGCGAAGATGGCCGCTCCCCGGAAGGTCACCCGGGAGAAGTCGGAAAATCCGTTGAAGTTGGCCAGGCCGAAGATGGCCGCCTGGTCGAACTGAGCCCGGCTGAAGGTGACATCGGCCCCGAAGCGGGCTCCCATGAAGGTGACGTTGCCCTCAAAGCGGGTGTTCATGAAGTTGGAGGTGCCGGAGATCTGGGCGTTCGCGAAGCTGGTCTCGCTGGAGAAGACCGCCTTCCAGAAGGACAGAAGCTGGGCGAACTGGGCGAACTCGAAGTCCACGAACTTGATGAAATGGGCGCTCTCAAAGCTGGTGTCGCCTCTGAACTGGGCGCTGAGATAGCTTACGTCTCCCCAGAAGCTGGCGCCCTCGAAGGTGGCCAGCTTGCCGAACTGGGCGTAGCTGAAGTCCACCACCTCGCTGAAGTTCACGTTTCTAAATGAGGCGATCTCGGCGAACTTGGCCAGCTTGAAGTCGGCGACCTTCATGAACCGGGACGACGAGAACCGGCAATCTCCGATGAAGTTGGCAGCGGCAAGGTCCGCCCGGCCGGCGAAGATGTTGCCCCGCAGGTCAACCGGCTCTTGAAAGATGGACCCGGCGAGGCTGATGGTTCCGTTTACGGTGGAGTTGGTGATGGCGATGGGCTCGGATACCGGCTTTTCCAGGTTGCTCAAGTCCAGGTCTCCGGCGATGTACACCCGGTCGTAGTTGACCGGATAGCCGGCCTTCACCTGGCCCACTATCTCCCCCGGCTGGACGATCCTCAGGCAGGTAGCTTCCGCCCGGGCTTCCTGGTCCTGGGGCATGGACAGGTTCAGGCCCGGCGCCTGGCCGACCGGACAGCCGGCAGGAGCAACGCCGCTCTGGTTGCTCGAAAGGTTATCCGATACATCAGCCCCTGCCAGGCAGGCCGTAAGCAGGGCCAGCGCCAGCACAGCTATCCACCTGACTATCGAACCACACTCCACAGGGGAGAATTGAGACCATTACAGATTTAGGGTTTTCCCCGACGGCCGTCCCTGGCTAACGGATCATGACGTTTCCCAGGGTGACCAGGAACAGAGCCAGCAAGAGCCATCCCAGTATCCCCTCCAGGATCACCAGGTGGCGGTAGAATCCCCGGGGAAGGAAGTCCACCGGGGCCTGGGCGATGAAGACCATGGCGCTGAAGTA
>JAAEEW010000049.1 GCA_013415595.1 Methanosarcinales archaeon
CGTTCCAGAAGGCCCGGCGGGAGATGCCCATGAAGAATGCCGATTCCTCCTGATCCAGGTCCAGGAGATCCACCAGCCTCAATGCCTCCAGCTCTTCCAGGGTGAGACAGACCACTCCCCGCTCCTGGAGCATATCGCCCTCTGGAGTGAACGTCCCGCTGATGGGAACCTCCGAGATCCAGCGCCTGCAACGCCGCCTTCCCCTGCACGGACGCATAGCTCCCCGTGATCCGGTATTCTATTTCAACGTTGTCCAGACAGAAATCTTTAAATATTTACTCTCATAAGTTTCAATTAGGGCGATCAGATAGAGCGACATCAGATCGGCCAATCAGACGGAGATGAGATATCATGCCTGGAGGAGATGGAACGGGTCCCTGGTGGTGCGGGGGCTATATGGCCAGTGAAAGGGGCTGCAGGCCTCCATGCACAGGGGCCATGGTAAGGCGGCGGGCCCCTGGCGCCGGGAACAGATGTGGATATGGTCGGGGCCCGGGCGGGCTGAACCCCTGGGGCCGTGCTCCTTATTCTTCGAAGGATGAGGAGCTCTCTCGCCTGGAGGGACTGGCCAGGGCTCTGGAGGAGGAATTGTCGCAGGTTCGAATCCAGATGGAGAAGCTTCGCACCGGGGTCTGATCCCCGGGAACTGGGCTATTGTCCTCCTATGCCCCTTCCAATCCTGGCCAATGCATCCATGGCCTCTCGGCCCCTGTACCGGACCAAAAGAAGGCCAAGGGGCTGGTGAGATGGAATTACGCGAGGAGTCTCTTTGAAGATATCAGTAGCCAGCGGGAAGGGTGGGACGGGCAAGACACTGGTGGCCACCTGTCTTTCCGCCTTTGCAGGAGACGCCCTGCTGGTGGACTGTGACGTAGAGGAGCCCAACGCGCATCTTTTCTTCCCCCAGGCGAGGACAATAGAAGAGGACGTCTGTCAGGTCTCCGTTCCGCAGATCGAGGAATCCAGATGCAACCGGTGCGGTGAATGCTCCCGGTTCTGCGCCTACAACGCCCTGGCCGTCTTTCCCGGGGACGTCCTGGTATTTCCAGAGCTGTGCCACGGCTGCGGCGGGTGTGCACTGGTCTGCCCGCAGAAGGCGATAAGTGAGGCAAAGCGCCCGGTGGGGGCCGTCAGGAGGGCCCGGGCCGGCGAGGTGGAACTTCTGTGGGGAGAGCTGTTCCCCGGTGAGCCCATGGCCTCCCCCCTGATCAAAGAGGTCAAGAGACGGGCAGAAGGCCGTCTGGTGCTGATAGACTGCCCCCCGGGGACGTCCTGCCAGGCCATTGCGGCGGTGGATGGAAGCGACTTTTGCCTGCTGGTGGCCGAGCCCACACCCTTTGGCCTCTACGATCTGGACCTGGCGGTCATGGTCCTGGATCAGATGAGCATTGACTGCGGGGTGGTTGTAAACAAGTGGGGCATAGGCGACGATGCCCTGACCAGGTACTGCCGGGAATCCGACATCCCCATCCTGATGGAGATCCCCTGGAGCCAGAAGATTGCCGGGCTTTATTCCCGGGGCCTGATCTTTGCCGGAGAGATGCCGGAGTGGCAGGACCGCTTCCGGAGCCTGCTCTCCACCATTCAGGAGATGGTCGACTGAAACAGCTCACGGTCATCAGCGGCAAGGGGGGGACGGGAAAGACCAGCCTGGTGGCCTCCTTTGCCCATCTGTCCCGGGGACGGGCAGTGATGGCGGACTGCGATGTGGACGCGCCAGACCTGCATCTGATCCTGGACCCCACAATCGTTGAGGCCCGGGAATTTCATGCCCTCAAGCTGGCCAAAATAGACAAATCCAGGTGTACCGCCTGCGGTGAGTGCAAGGCCCGGTGCCGTTTCCAGGCCATCCGCGACCTGCAGGTACAGCGCCTTCACTGCGAGGGATGCAAAGTCTGCCAGCTGGTCTGCCCCGAGGAGGCCATAACCATGGTGGACCGGCTGGCCGGTCACGCCTACCTCTCCCATACCCGGCTGGGGCCCCTGGTTCACGCCCGGCTTCTGCCTGGAGAGGGCACCTCCGGAAAGCTGGTGACCATGGTTCGGGATATGGCCAGCGCGCTGGCCAGGAAGCAGGGAATGGATATGGTGATCATCGACGGGTCACCCGGGATAGGCTGTCCGGTGATCGCCTCGTTGACCGCCTCGGACCACGCGCTGGTGGTCACCGAGCCCACCCTATCCGGGATGCACGACCTCAGCCGGGTGCTGGAGGTGGCCTCCCATTTCGGAATCGATGCTTCCGTCTGCATAAACAAGTACGACCTGAACAAAGAGAACGCCGCCATGATCGAGGACCGCTGCCGATCGGCTGGGGTGCCTATGGTAGCCCGCATACCCTTCGATCCTCAGGTGGCCAGGGCCATCGTGGCCCGCCGGCCGGTCGTGGAGCTGGGAGGACCGGCTTCAGAGGCCATCAATGATCGGTGGGCGGCCGTGCACGGCAGGCTCTTTGGAAAAATTTAAGTCCTCAGCTAAAAATTTTTCACTTAAATTGAGGGTGGCGAAGTTCATGAAGATCGCATTTGGGCCGGTCCCCTCCCGGAGGTTGGGACGGAGCCTGGGGGTCAACAACATCCCCCCCAAGGTCTGCAGC
>JAAEEW010000006.1 GCA_013415595.1 Methanosarcinales archaeon
ATCTGCAACGCTGTCGGCGGCCAGGAGTCGGGAATAAGGGTCCTCTCCAGCGACAACCTGATCCGGGAGAACCTGGTCTTCAACAACGGCTACAGCGGCATATGCGTTTTATCCGCCGGCAATAACACCTTCGCCGAAAACGTCGTCCACGGCAACGGGGCGGGAATCGTCCTCTCCTCCGCCGACGGAAATCTGATCTCCGGCAATCGGCTTTACGACAACCGGGAGGAGGGGGTACGGCTTGTCTCCTCCGCAGGAAACGTCCTGGCCGAGAACAACGCCACCAGAAACGGCCGGGCCGGCATTGCTCTCTCCTCCAGCGATGAGAACGTGCTGAAGGGGAATTGGGCCTGGGAGAACGGAGCCGGGATATTCCTGGAGGGCTCGGTCGGCTGCCTCCTTTCCCTGAACCGGCTCTTCGACAACCGGGAGCACGACGCCTACGACACGGGGATCAACCAGTGGGATGACGCGGGGCAGGGCAACCTCTACGCCGACTTTTCCTGCGTCGATTCGGACGGCGACGGCATCTGCGACTCCGGCTATAGAATCCCCGGGGGCTTTAGCATCGACAACCTGCCCCTGGCCGGCGGCTCACGGTCCCTGCCCAGGTCCGTGCAGCCGGGGACCCGCGGGGCCCTGCCGTTCCTCCCGCCCTACTCTCCGTCGGTCGATCTCCTCCCGCCGTCTTCCGGTCCCTCTCCGGCCGGCACCGGCGCCCCGGTGATGGTGGAGGTCCTGCCCGGGAGCGGGCCCTGGCCCTGGACTTCCCCCATGCCCGCCCTGGAGGAGTCCATCCCCTCTCCGGGAGGTGAGGCCACTTCGCCCTCCGCCCTCAACCTGATCGACCACGCCATGGTCAGGGCCATCAGGCCCTCCGGGGATCCGGAGGGGCGGACCAGCACCTTCTCCGCCGGCGATCCCAGGGCTTACTCCTGGGTGCAGTTCGGCCCGGTCTACGAGGCCCACGACCTGCTGTGGCGCTGGTACTATCCCGACAGCAGCCTTTACGGAGAGTCTCGCGGTCGCATCCCGGAGCCCCAGAGCCGGGGCCTGGAGCACTGGTTCTCGCCCAAGTACTGGAGCGAGCTGGAGATCCAGGGCGGCCTGGCCGGCAGGCATCCCGGGGAGTGGAGGGTGGAGTTCTACGTGGACGGAGAGATGATGGTGGCAGAGCGGTTCAGCATCGTCTGAAAATGGCCGGTCGCTTCAGGCCGGGGCCCTTTTCGAGGGGATGGCCGCCGGCCTTCGGCCAGAAATTTATAGTATTATTATTATCATCACTATCATCCCTATTCCCATCCCCATCCCCATCGTTGCCATGCCGTCATCCCTCTCTGCACTCTGTCCCTCTTCGTCCCGTCCTCACCGCCTTTTCTTCACCCTTTCCCATCTACATCCCCTTCCCAGGCGGCCTTCATGGCCGGATTTCTCTCCAGATATTCTCGCCTGGCGGCGGGAGGGACCCGGTTGAAGGGACAGGAGAAGTTCAGGCACCGACGGCAAAAGCAGCGGCTGAGGATGTAGTAGAACTGCAGGGCGGCCAGGACCACGGCCAGCTCCAGGCCCGCCGCCGCCAGGAAGGCCGGGGAATGTCCGGCCGCCGGCCGCAGGGCGGGCCACAGCAGGTGGCCGAGAGCCAGGGCGGGGAATGACCAGATGAAGAGGGCGAAGGCCGCCACCACCGCCTTCTCCCCGGAGCTCATGGGGCCGGGGCGAAAGGGCCACAGCCTGGGGAAGGGATTGTAGGCCAGGCAGTGCACGAACTTCCCCTCCCGGGCGTAGAAGGGGCAGTGGCTGCACAGGAACCTGGTCTCCACCGGCCCCAGAAAGGCCAGGCAGACCAGGGCATAGCCGGCCAGGGGCCACCAGCCGCCGGCCACCAGGCCGCGAAATCCGAGGCTGAAGAAGGCCAGGACCAGGAAGGGGAGCTGATTCAAGATGAAGAACCTCTGCAGGTTCCGGTCCGGCCGACAGTGGAGCTCTCCTTGCAGCGGGCAGCCCGGGCAGAGGGCGCCGTCGCTGCAGGTGCAGATCTGGCAGGGATGGTGGCGGTCCATTGGTCAGTCTCTCTGGGGGCTGTCTCTCCACATGCAATATCAGTCTATGTAATCGGCCGGGAATTTCCCAGGACTCCCTGGGATGGCCGGGCGTTTCAGTGCCCGGGGTCCGCTGGCGGCGTTGGGGGAGGGCGAAGGATTAAAGCAGGAATGGCTGCTATCAGATTTCGATGAAGGTGGAGTACGTTCCCATCGGCCTGGTCAAGAGCAGCTTCTCCGAGCCCGGCGAACCGAAGAGCATGAGGAACTCCCGGTCCGTGCTGGCCCTGGACCCCATTTATCAGGGGGCCCTGGAGGGGCTGGAGCTCTTCAGCCACCTGCTGGTGGTCTATCACATCCACCGCTCGCCGGGATACCGGGAGCGGGTGCACCCCATGGGCGACAAATCCCTTCCGGAGCGAGGCGTGCTGGCCACCCGCAGCCCGGCCCGGCCCAATCCCATCGGCATCACCGTGGTGGAGCTCCTGGGAATCGAAGGCACCTCCATCACCGTCACCGGCCTGGACGCCCTGGATGGAACTCCCATTCTGGACATCAAGCCCTACCAGGAGCACTTCGACTCCCCGCTGGGGGTGGAGCGGGAGCGCGACCCGGAGTACAGGCCCGGGGATGGCTGAGCAGAGATGGTCTGAAGCAGGGATGTCCGAGAGATATCATACCCTGGCGGGAAAAACAAACTCTTAATACATTCCCCACATGAATAACTATTGTGGACAGTAAGGACCCGATCATCTGGATTCACGACCAGAACAGGCTCTTGCTGGACCGGCTCCTCCTTCCTTTGGAGAAGAGCCACCCCCAGCTCTACGAGCGATTCATCTGCCCGCTGAAGTCTCTGGCAGGGGACGCATTCTGCAAGGGCATAGCATCCATATATATTAATAATATCATCTCTATTCATCCCTTCCCCCTCTTCAGCAGCATAGAGATAGAGACCATCAACCCCTGCAACAACGACTGCAGCTTCTGCCCGGTGAGCAGGGGCCAAGACCCCCGCCCCTACCGTCTGATGGACAGAAAGCTCTTCATGTCCATCATCTACCAGCTAAAGGAGCTGGAGTACTCTGGAGCCATCTGCCTGTTCTCCAACAACGAGCCTCTCCTGGACCGGCGCATGGTGGAGATGAACCGCATCGCCAGGAACGCCCTGCCCGATGCCCACCTCTACCTGTACACCAACGGCAAGCTGCTCACGGTGGACATCTTCCTCCGTCTGATGGACCACCTGAACAGCATCGTAATCGACAACTACAGCGACGACCTCACCCTGAATCCTCCCGTACAGGAGATCTACAGCCTGGTCCGGGACGACCGGGACTTCCGGGGCCGGGTCCTGATCCAGGTGATCCGCAGGAGGGCCATTCGCAGCACCCGGGGAGGGCAGGCCGGGAACCGGGGCCGGGTCTTTCTGCTGCGCTCCTCCTGCCTGCTGCCTTTCACCCAGCTGGTGGTCAGGCCGGACGGGAAGGTCAGCCTGTGCTGCCAGGACGCCCTGGGCAGGTTCACCCTGGGGGACCTGATGAAGCAGAGCATCCTGGACGTGTGGAACGGCAACGCCTACTGGGGGATTCGAAATAAGATGCTCCGGGGGAGGCATTCCCTGGATTTCTGCCGCCGCTGCGATCACTTCCACTACCCGGAGGTGCCCTACTTCCTGGCCCGGCTGGGAAAGACGGCGGAAGGATCGGAGAAGGTGGCCGGGTGGTGAAGTGACCCAGTTTCACGCTCTCAGTTTCTCTCAGTTTCTCTCAGTTTCTGGCAGGTTCTCGCCATTTCTGGCGGTCTTCCGGCAAAGGTTAACTGGCCGCCCGTCTAAGATCGTGCAGGAATAATTCAGGAATCATGCAGGAGGTGAGTTTTCCTTGACTGAACACCTGGTGGAGGTGGCCGGAGCCCTGGTCAGGATCAAAGACGGCCGGATAGAGGTGCTGACCGATCCGACTGTGAGCTATTGCCCTCTGAGGCAGGACCTCTACGGCTGCCGGGAGGAGAGCAGGGAGACGGTGGAGCGCTCCCTGAGGGAGCACATGGAGGTGCTGGGAATGTACGGCCCGGGGCGGGTGCTGGAGCTGCCGGACCGTCCGGTGAGCTTCGGGGCCTCGGAGATTATCAGCGACGCCATGGCCGACGGGGTGGTG
>JAAEEW010000050.1 GCA_013415595.1 Methanosarcinales archaeon
ACATACCCATATTTATAGTTTCAGTGTAATGGGAGGGGCTCTACATCCCCGGCCTAAAGACCGGGGTTTTACGCCCCTCTCCGCACCCCAGTTTCTATAAACGTCCCTGCCGCCATTTTCCTCAAGCCAACACTTTTATCCTCCACCGC
Organism: Methanosarcinales archaeon; assembly: GCA_013415595.1. GTDB lineage: Archaea > Halobacteriota > Methanosarcinia > Methanotrichales > Methanotrichaceae > JAAEEW01. The sequence goes on from JAAEEW010000050.1 coordinate 150, forward strand.
ATAAGCCAATGGAGCATGAGATCCCTGTCGGGTAACGTCGGAGGCCTGGACCTCCAAATTCCGGTGATCCTGGCGGCAGGCATTCTGGGAACCACCGGCGCCTCCCTTCGCCGTGCCGCCCTGGCCGGTGCGGGGGCGGTGGTAACCAAGTCCGTGGGGCTCCTGCCCCGGGACGGCCACCCAGGGCCAACAGTGGTGGTCTTGGAGGACGGCCTGATCAACGCCATGGGGCTTCCCAATCCCTCCTTCCGCGGCTTTCAGGAGGAGATCGACGTCGGAAGGACCGGCCCGGCTCCGGTGGTGGCCAGCATCTTCGGCTCGGGCTCTGAGGAGTTCGCAGAGGTGGCCCGGTCGCTGAAGGCCGACGCCTTCGAGCTGAACCTCTCCTGCCCCCACGCCGAGGGGCTGGGGGCGGAGATCGGCTGCCAGCCGGACAACGTGGAGCAGATCACCCGGGCGGTGAAACGATCGGTGGACGTCCCGGTGTGGGTGAAGCTGACCCCCAACGTCTCCGACATCCGGGCCCTGGGCCTGGCCGCCCAGGAAGGGGGAGCTGACGCCGTGGTGGCCATCAACACCCTCCGGGCCATGGCCATCGACATTCAGTCAGGCTATCCCATCCTCGGCAACAGCTTCGGCGGCCTCTCCGGACCGGCCATCAAGCCGGTGGCGGTAAAGGCGGTCTACGACCTCTCCGGAGTCCTGGAGATCCCGGTAATCGGGGTGGGCGGGATATCCGACTGGCAGGACGCCGTGGAGATGATGATGGCCGGAGCATCTGCCGTTCAGGTGGGAACGGCCCTGATGGGCGGCTACGGAGTCTTCCAGGAGATCGCCCGGGGAATCGCCAGCCACCTGGACCGCAAGGGCTGGACCATGGAGGAACTGGTGGGCCTGGCCAGGAGGAGAGTGGCATGAGAGAAGGAGCAATCGGAGGAACGGCGGCAAGGGCGACGGATGGGGTGATCAAAGAGGTGATAGTGGAGTCCGATGCCGTTCGCACCTTCTGCTTCCAGGAGCCCCACTCTCCTTGGCCCGGCCAGTACATGATGGTCTGGGTCCGGGGGGTAGACGAGATTCCCATGAGCTTCTCCGGTCCGGACAGGATGACCGTGCACGCCGTGGGAGAGGCCACCCGGGCCCTGTTCGACCTTCAGGCCGGAGACGCCCTGGGGCTGCGGGGTCCTCTGGGCAACGGCTTTAGCCTGGTGGGCGAGAAGATCCTGCTGGTGGGAGGCGGGGTGGGCGTGGCTCCTTTAGCCTTTCTGGGAGACGAGGCCCGCAAGGCGGGGATGGAGGTCACCTCCCTCATAGGATTTCGAACCGCGTCCGACGTGGTCCTCAAGTCCCGCCTGGAGGGCCTGGGAGAGCTGATTCTCACCACCGACGACGGCAGCGCCGGGGTCAAAGGATTCGTCTCCGCCGGCCTGGCAAAGGTGGACCTGGAGGAGGTGGACCAGATCTACCTGTGCGGCCCGGAGCTCATGATGTGGGATGTGATCAACAGGTGCAGGAGCCGGGCGGACCGGATTCAGGCCTGCATCAACCGCTACTTCAAGTGCGCGGTGGGAGTCTGCGGCTCCTGCTGCCTGGACCCGGAGGGGATCAGGGTGTGCGCGGAGGGGCCGGTCATAACCGCAGAGCGGCTGCTGGAGGGCGAGTTTGGACGCTACCGGCGCGGGCCTTCCGGATCGATTGGCTCGTGCCAGGGATGACATCATGATGGTCAAATTCAGAGCGGAAGGTCGCGTGCTGGAGGGCACGCTGGAAGGAGAGACGGTCGAGGGGCAGGGGCGCAGTTACCGGCTGGAGGAGGTGGAGCTTCTGGCCCCCTGCAGCCCCAGCAAGGTGGTCTGCGTGGGATTGAACTACCGGGAGCACGCCCGGGAGCTGAAGATGGAGATCCCCGGCGAGCCCATCATCTTCCTGAAACCGCCGTCCTCAGTGGTGGGCCCCGGGGCAGATATCGTGATGCCCGGGAGCAGCAGCCAGGTGGACTATGAGGGAGAGCTGGGCATGGTGATCGGGCGGCGCTGCAAGGACGTCCCGGCAGACGAAGCCGGAGCCTATATCCTGGGATTCACCTGCTTCAACGACGTCACCGCCCGGGACCTGCAACGGAAAGACGGCCAGTGGACCCGGGCCAAGAGCTTCGACACCTTCGCGCCCCTGGGCCCGGGCATAGTCCCCCTCTCCCTGAAGGAGGCCGGGTCGGCCCGCATCCAGACCCGGGTCGACGGCCAGGTCAGACAGGACTCCAGCACCTCCGACCTGATCTTCTCCCTGCCCCGCCTGCTGGAGTTCATAAGCGGCATCATGACCCTGGAGAGGGGCGACGTGATCGCCACCGGCACGCCTCCGGGGGTAGGACCGCTGAAAAGAGGGGAGACGGTGGAGGTGGAGATCCAGGGCATCGGGATTCTCTGCAACCGGACCGTCTGAAGGAGGCTATTCCTCGGGGGAGGCCTCCGGGGAGGCTATTCCTCAAAGAAGGCCATTTTGCAGGGCGGGATTTGCCCTAGGGTGATGAAGGCGGGCTTCACTTCAGGATGCCCGCCGCCTCTTCTGCGCTCTTGGCGTGATGGACTATGGCCGAGATTGCCCTGGTCATCTTGGTGGGGTCGTTGTGCTGGAAGACGTTTCGGCCTATGGCTACGCCCCGGCCTCCGGCGGCCATGGCCCCCTCGATCATCTGCAGGAACTCCAGGTCCGTCTCCGTCTTGGGCCCTCCGGCCACCACCACCGGCACCGGACAGCCGCCCACCACGTCCCGGAAGGTGTCCAGATCGCCGGTGTAGTTGGTCTTGACGATGTCCGCTCCCAGCTCCGCCCCGGCCCGGGCGGCCAGGGCCACAACCTCGGGATCGTTGGGATTGGAGATCTTGCTTCCCCGGGGGTACATCATGGCTATCAGGGGCATCCCCCAGAAGTCGCAGCTCTCGGCCACGGCCCCCAGAATCTTGAGCTGGTCGGCCTCGGTCTCCGAGCCCACGTTTATGTGAACGCTCACCGCATCGGCCCCCATCTTCAGGGCCTCCTCCACGCAGCAAACCTGAACCTTGTTGTTGGGATCCGGTCCCAGAGAGGTAGAGGCGGACATGTGCACGATGAGGCCCACGTCCATTCCGTAGCCCCGGTGTCCGTGACGGACCATGCCCTTCTGCTGCAGCACGGCATTGGCCCCGCCCTTGGCCACCTTGTCCACCATGTCCGCCAGGTTGGCCAGCCCCTTCACCGGGCCGAGGGAGATCCCGTGATCCAGGGGTATGATGACCGTGTTTCCGCTGTCTCTATCCATGATCCTCTCGATTCTGACTCGTTTCCCTATCTCGCTCAATGCTGACACTCCTTTTTGTTAGAATGCTCCGTTATGTTAGCATGAGCCATGTTAGCAAATAACATGTATTTAAGAATGGCGCTACTTTATTTATACGGGAGAGGATCATCTCCACTGGGTAGATTTCTGTGGACGAGGAGATAGGTCGAATCCGCAAAAACGACACCAGCGAGGTGGTGGTCAGGAGGACTGAGTTCAAGGGCTCCATAGGGATAGACATCCGGGAGTATCTGACCTCTGAACGCTACACCGGCTGGTCCAAAAACGGCATCAGAATACCGCAAGAGCAATGGCCCTCCTTCAAGGAGATCCTGGACAGGGTTTAGATTGCCGGAGAAGACGGAGAACCAGTTGCGGTTCGAGTCCGAATACAAAGGCTGGCTTCGCGGAGTGGCGGGCGACGTAGCCTCCCGCATGTTCCGCCTGCCCGGCGACCGGCGCGAAGGCCTGCTGGAGGCCTACCGGAAACTGGAAGACCCGGGAAAGCTGTTTTTTACCTCGCCCCATCTGCAGAGGATAACGGAGCTGGTGGGGGAGCAGGCATCCAATTTCATCATGGTGGAGACCGAGGGCATAACCATATTCCCTTCCATCTACTCCAGCGCCCCCAACACCCTGGACTTCGCCCTGGCCATGAGCCGGAGATTTTACCTGGACGGCCTGTGGTACCCCATCATAGCCCTCAACTCGGCCTACGTGGAGCAATCCACCGATAAGATGCTGGCCTTCGCCCTGGAGCACGAGTTCCAGATGAGCCGCATTTACGAGGATATCTCCCTGGAGTTCCGGGCCCCCTCGCCCGGAGAGAAGAAGCTGATAGCCGACGCCGCCGAGAATACAACCATCGGCAAGCTGAACATAATCCCGGACGAGCTTCGCCAGGACGAGGCCCTGATGCTCCGGCTAACCGAGATCATGCCCCTCATCCCCAAGCCCTACTCGGAGATGGCCCTGCTTTGCTACCTGGAGGATAACGTCACCCAGCTATGCAGTCGCGGCATAAAATCCAGGAGCGAAGACGAAGAGGCCTTCGGCCGGGAGCTGTTCGAGGAGTTCAACGGCTGGAGGGACGTGACCAGGAGCAGCTATCTGCTCTACGTATCGGAGGTCCACCACCGTCTGAGAGACTCCTTCCGGGGATACGTCTGAACGAAATGGCGAGCGGCCCCTCCCCGGGAGAATGGAACTCTATTTGACTTTGTCTCCCGGTTGGTGAACTATTTATACAGTGTTTCCTCTTAGAAAGGTCCATCACATTGATTTAAGGAGATCCCAATCTTGGCAAAACCGGAAGCTAATATAGGAATGGTAGGTCACGTCGACCACGGGAAGACCACCCTGGTCAGCGCCCTATCAGGAGTATGGACAGATCAACACAGCGAGGAGATCAAGAGGGGCATCTCCATTCGTCTGGGATATGCCGACGCCACATTTAGAAAGTGCCCCACCTGTTCTGAGCCGGACTGCTACACCGTACAGAAGACCTGCCCCCACTGCGGAGGAGAGACCGAGGTTCTGAGGACCATCTCGTTTGTGGACTCCCCCGGCCACGAGACCCTCATGGCCACCATGCTCTGCGGCGCGGCCATCATGGACGGAGCGGTGCTGGTCATTGCCGCCAACGAGTCCTGCCCCCAGCCCCAGACCAAAGAACATCTGATGGCCCTGAACATCATAGGCATCAAGAAGATAGTGATAGTGCAAAACAAGATCGACCTCATATCCAGAGAGCAGGTGGTGGAGCACTATCAGCAGATCAAGAAGTTCGTGAAGGGCACGGTGGCCGAAAACGCCCCCATCATCCCCGTCTCCGCCCAGCAGAACATCAACGTGGACGTGGTGATCCAGGCCATAGAGGAGGTCATCCCCACCCCGGTGCGGGACATCGAGAAGCCGCCCCTGCTCAAGGTAGCCCGGTCCTTCGACGTCAACCGGCCGGGAACCCCGCCGGAGAGCCTGGTGGGAGGGGTCATCGGCGGGTCCCTCAGCCACGGCCGCCTGGCCCCGGGAGACCTGGTGGAGGTATCGCCGGGCAGGCTGGTGGAGTCGGAGGGCCGCAAGCAATGGGTGCCCATCCAGACCAAGATAACCAGGCTGCTGGCCGGCGGAGATACCCAGGACGAGGTCACCCCCGGAGGGCTGGTGGGCGTGGGAACCCAACTGGACCCGGTGATGACCAAGAGCGACGCCCTGGTGGGCCAGGTGGCCGGAGAGCCGGGCAAGCTGCCCCCGGTGTGGGAGTCCTTCCTGATGGAGATGCAGCTCCTGGAGCGGGTGGTGGGAGCCACCGACGAGTCCCTGGTGGAGCCCATTCACACCAGCGAGCCTCTGATGCTGAACGTGGGCACGGCCACCACGGTGGGAGTGGTCACCAGCGCCCGGGAGAGCGGCAAGGTTCAGGTCCAGCTCAGAAGGCCGGTCTGTGCCGATATCGGGGATCGCGTGGCCGTGAGCAGACGCATCGGAGCCAGGTGGCGGCTAATTGGCGTTGGAACCATCATCTGAGGAACGGCGGTCCTATCCCCGTTCCCAGGCTTGCAGGATGTCTGGCCATTGAAGGTTCTTCTGGATACCAACGCCCTGATGATGCCCGAGCAGTTTGGAGTGGACATCTTCTCCGAGCTGGAGCGGTGGGGCTACGTCGAGCACCTGGTGCCTGAAGCCGTGATCAGGGAGCTGACCTGGCTGTCCGAGAATGCCGGCTCAGGCCGGGACAAGAGGGCGGCCAGGGTAGGCCTGGGCCTGGCGGAAGGCTGCCAGAAGGTGGAAGGGCAGGGCCATGCCGACGACGTCTTGGAGGAACTGGCCCTCAAAACAGGGGCAGCAGTCCTCACGTCCGATAAAGCCCTTAAGAAAAGGTTATTTAGTAGGGGTATCACCGTTATATACTTGCGCCAGAGTCGATACCTGGAGCTATGCGGAAGGAATTCTGATGTATAAGAGGATGAAGCTTGAGGGTGTGGTCCGAATACCCCCCGATCAGATGGGAAACCCTCTTCAAGAGGCTGTCGAGCTAGCGCTGCGCAACAAGTACGAAGCCAGGGTGGATAAGACTCTCGGCGCCATTGTGGCCGTCCTGGGCGTTGATGATATTGGGGAAGGGCAGATCCTTCCCGGCGACGGAGCTGTCTACTACGACGTCAACTTCGAGGCCATGGTCTTCAATCCCGAGATGCAGGAGATCATCGAAGGCGAGGTGGTGGAGATCGTGAAGTTCGGAGCTTTCCTGAGCCTGGGGCCCTTCGACGGGCTTCTTCACGTCAGCCAGATCACCAACGAGTATATATCTTATGATGAGAAGAACGCGCGGCTGGTCAGCAAGGAGTCGGACAAATCACTGGCCGAGGGCGATAAGGTCCGCGCCAGGATAATTGCCGTCAGCCTCAACGAGAAGGATCCCCGGGGCAGCAAGATCGGGCTCACCATGAGGCAGACGGGTCTGGGCAAGCTGGAGTGGCTGGAGGCGGCCCGCCGGGCTGAGGCCTCCGCCGCGGAGGCCGGCAAATGACGGATCAGGCCTGCAGAGAGTGCCATCGCATTGTGGAAGGACTGGTCTGTCCCATTTGCGGATCTGCTTCCCTCAGCAAGGATTGGTCGGGCTACGTAGTGGTGATAGATCCAAAGGGGTCCATTGTGGCTAACAAGCTGGGATTGACCCTTCCGGGAAGGTACGCCTTGAAGGTGCGATAGCTTGAGGGTTCTCAGACTGCCGGAGGATCTGCGTGACGAGCTGAAGGCCCCTCTGGGCACGCTCTACCGCTGCGATGGCCTCGAATGCGTGAAGAAGATGAAAGAGGAGCTTCGCCGGGCCACCATGGTGCTGGCGGTGGGAGACATAACGGCGTTCTACCTTCTGGAAGGATCGGTGACGCCGGACATCATAATCGTCGACCACAAGACCAAGCGAGCCCCAATTCACGATCACGTCAAGGCTGGCATTCACCAGCCGGACTATGAATTAGTAGAAGTGGACAATCCGGCAGCCACCCTGACCCAGGAGTTCATCGATCTGATAAGAGAGCGCCTGGAGAGCAGGAGGCCGACCAGGATCGTCGTCAACGGCGAAGAGGATCTGGCAGCCCTGCCGGTGATACTGTACGCCCCCATTGGATCGGCGGTGGTCTACGGCCAGCCCAATGAGGGCAGCGTTCTGGTCAGGGTTACGCCGGAGAAGAAGGCACATATCGATAATTTAATGAAAAGAATGACCGTGGAGGATTGAAAGGATGGAAATACAGATCATCAAAGAGACAAACAACCCCCTGCTGAACAGGCGGGAGGTAATATTCAAGGTCACCAAGGAGACGGCTACGCCGTCCAGGAAGAGCGTGGTAGAGAAGATAGCCGCCACCATGAACTCCAAGCCCGGCCTGGTAATGATCAGCCGCATGAACACCGAGTTTGGCAAGCGGGAGACCATCGGCTACGCCAAGATCTACGAGACCGAGGAGCGGGCCCGGCAGGTGGAGAACGACTACGTCATATCCAGAAACACCTTTGGCGGGGCCAAGAAGGAGGAGAGCTAGATGCCGGTGAACGACTACTACAAGGTCAGCGGCGACGCCATTGCCTCCAGAAAGCCGGTCTGCCCGCGCTGCGGAAACGGCGTCTTCCTGGCTGAGCACCCCAACAGACAGAGCTGCGGCAAATGCGGCTACACCGAGTTCAAGAAGTAGGGTCACAGCCGGGAGGGGTACCCCTCTCTGGCTTCCACTTGAAGATTACTCTGGGTATCTATTTAAGATAAGAGCCACACCTAAAATAGGGTGTATAAGTGGCATTATTCGATTCTAGCGGGCTCGTAGCCCTGATTGTCATCGTCCTGATCTTGAGCCAGGCCATCAAGATAGTCCGGGAGTACGAGCGTGTAGTCATATTCCGGCTGGGCCGGTTCAGCGGTGTAAAAGGCCCCGGCCTGTTCTTCATCATTCCCATCATCGACCGGGTGCTGCTATTGGACCTGAGGGTCATCACCATCGACGTCCAGAAGCAGGTGGTGATCACCAAGGACAACGTGACCGTGGACGTGGATGCGGTCATCTACTACCGGGTGGTCGACCCGGCCAAGGCCATAATCCAGGTGGAGAACTTCAAGGTGGCCACCTCCCTGCTCTCCCAGACCACCCTCCGGGACGTGCTGGGCCAGATCGATCTGGACGACCTGCTGTCCAAGAGGGAGGAGCTGAACGTGAAGCTGCAGGAGATACTGGACCGGCACACCGACCCCTGGGGAATCAAGGTCACCGGGGTGACCCTGAGGGACGTGAGCCTGCCCGACTCCATGATGCGGGCCATAGCCAAGCAGGCGGAGGCGGAGAGGGAGAAGCGGTCCCGGATCATCCTGGCCGACGGCGAGCGTCAGGCGTCCAAGACCATGGCCGAAGCGGCCTCCCTTTACCGAACCGAGCCGGCAGCCCTGAAGCTGAGGGAGCTGCAGACCCTGGCGGAGATCGCCCGGGAGAAGAACCTGATCGTGGTAACCTCCGTGGGGGAGATGGGAAACCAGACCGGCAATATCGTCGGCCTGACCCAGGCCATGAAGTCCTCAGGAGGCGAGAGTTAATCAGGGCCGAACCTTCCCGCCGGGGGGTGGCCGGCAGGCTCCTGGCTCTGGCGGCCCTGCTGGTGATTCTGCTGGCATCTCAAGCCGGCAGCGCCGGGGCCTCCCAGGTGCTGGCAGTCTCCCTGGACGAGACCATCACCCCGGCCAGCGACGACGTGGTGGAAGTAGCCATCCGGGAGGCCGAGGCACTGGGAGCCGAGGCTGTGGTGATCCTGCTGGACACTCCCGGGGGCGGTCTGGATGAGACCATCAATATCATCGGCCTGATGGACCGGACCGAGATACCCATAATCGGCTACGTCTATCCCGGCGGGGCTCAGGCCTGGTCTGCAGGAACCCTGATCCTGATTAGCTCAGACCTGGCGGCCATGGCCCCCAACACCATAATCGGCTCCGCCCAGCCGGTCAGGCTGACGCCCACCGGGGGGACCGAGCCTGTCAACGACACCAAGACCAACAACGCCATCGTGGCCCTGATCGAGGAGAAGGCCAGGATGCACGGCCGCAACACCACCGCCGCCCGGGAGTTCGTCCTGTCCAACCTCAACCTGAACGCCGACCGGGCCCTGGAGTACGGGGTGGTGGAGCAGGTCAGCCCCGACCTGGAGTCCCTGCTCCGGGAAGCTGAGGGCCGGGCGGCCAAGAACCGCACCCTGAACACCAGCGGCGCAGAGATCGTGTACTTCCAGCCCGATCCCCGGCTGAAGGTCCTGCTGATCCTCTCCAATCCCATGCTGGCCGGGCTGCTCATGCTGATCGGCCTCTACGCCCTGATCTTCGGAATCTCCAACCCCGGCCTGGGCGCCGAGGTCCTGGGGATCGTGGCCCTGGCCCTGGGGCTCATAGGCAGCGGATTTGACGTCAACCTGGGAGCCCTGTTCCTGATAATGCTCGGCATGGGCCTCATCCTGGCCGAGCTGCACAGCCACAGCATGGGGGTGCTGGCCGTGGCCGGCTTTGTGTGCATACTGGTGGGGACGGTGCTGTTCGTGCCGGTGAGCTTCCCCAACTGGTACCTGCCCGGGGACTACCAGAGGTCCATGGTGGCCCTGTTCGTGATACCGTCCCTGATCGCGGGAGGCTTCTTCGCCTTTGCCATCTACAAGGTGGCCCAGGCCAGGCTTCGACCCCCCTACTACCAGACAGTGGAGCAGGAGGAGGGCGACCTGGCCGTGGCCGTGGACCGCCTGGCCCCCCGGGGGTACGTCTCCTACCGCGGAGAGTACTGGCTGGCGGATGCGGAAGAGCCGGTGGAGAAGGGCCAGCAGGTGCGGGTGGTGGAGAAGGGGAAGGTGCTGAAGGTCAGGCGGCTTTAGGACGCCTCTGGGGAACTGCCTCTGGGAAGCTTTTAAATTTCCATACCCCTACCGAAGAGATCTCAGAAGGAGGTAAGAAATGGTCTCGTCAGATCCGGTAGCCAAATGGGAGGAGTTCATACGTTCTCGATACTGGGACGACCTGCTGGAGCTGGCCGACTCCTATCCCGAGTCCCGCAGCCTGTTGATCGAGTTTCCGGACCTGGACCGCTACGATCCGGAGTTTGCCGACCTGCTCCTGGACAATCCGGACAGCCTGCTGGAGGCGGCCCACGCCGCACTGCGGGAGATCGACCTGCCCATGGACGTGGTCCTGGAGGGCGCCCACGTCCGCATCGCCAATCTCCCCTACCGGCTGAAGACCAGGGACCTGAGAAGCGACCACATCGGCAAGCTGATCGCCATCGAAGGCCAGGTGAGGACGGCCACCGAAGTGCGCCCCAAGATACTGGCCGCGGCCTACGAGTGCCAGAGGTGCGGCCACACTTTTTACGTCAGCCAGTCCGGGACCAAGTACCAGGAGCCCTACGAGTGCCCCAACGAAGCATGCGACCGGCGGGGGCCCTTCAAGCTGCTCCTGGCCCGGTCCCGGTTCATCGACGCCCAGAAGGTCCGGGTCCAGGAGTCCCCGGAGGACCTGAGGGGCGGCGAGCAGCCCCAGACCCTGGACGTGGAGCTGGAGGACGACATCGCCGGCGAGATCTTTCCCGGGGACCGGGTGGTCATCAACGGCATGCTCCGTTCGTTCCAGCGCACCACCCAGACCGGCAAGAGCACCTACTTCGACCTATTCCTGGACGGCATCAGCATCGAGATGACCGAGCAGGAGTTCGAGGAGATCGAGATCCTCCCCGAGGACGAGCAGATCATCCTGGAGCTCTCCAGAAGCCCGGACATCTATGAGAAGGTCATCCACTCCATCGCCCCCTCCATCTACGGCTACGAGGACGTAAAAGAGGCCCTCTCTTTGCAGCTAGTCTCCGGATTTCCAAAGAAGCTTCCCGACGGGGCCAGGATCCGGGGGGACATCCACATCCTGCTGGTGGGGGACCCGGGGATAGCCAAGAGCCAGCTCCTGCGCTACATGGCCAAGATCTCGCCCCGGGGCATATACACCTCCGGCAAGAGCTCCACATCCGCCGGACTGACGGCCACGGCCATCAAGGACGAGCTGGGAGACGGCCGGTGGACCATCGAGGCCGGAGCCCTGGTGCTGGCGGACAAGGGGATAGCCGCCGTGGACGAGATGGACAAGATGACCAGCGAGGACCGGTCGGCTCTGCACGAGGCCATGGAGCAGCAGAGCTACCATCCCCTCACGGAGATGCAGCTTTCCGACGGCAGAAAAGTCCGCATAGGCACGATGGTGGAAGAGATGATGGCCGCCCGGCCGGAATTGGCAGAGAGGGGCGTCGACTGCCAGGTGCTGCCTTTGCACGGGGAACTGAGCATGCTCACCACCGACCTGGCCGGCATCTTTCCGGCGCCAATAAACAGGCTCAGCAGACATGCAGCCCCGGACCGCTTCATCCGCATCAGATATTCCAGCGGCCGGGAGGTGCTGGTTACTCCAGAGCACCCGGTCTATGTCTTTAAGGATGGGATAGCCTGCGTCCCGGCCTGCCAGGTCTCGCCGGGAGATGTCGTGCCGGCTCCCGGATCCCTTCCCTGCGGGAACGAAGATCCAGAGCTGGAGGCCGTGGAGGGGCAGCACCCCGGCGAAAAATTCCTGAAATTCCCGGAGAGGCTGTGCCCGAATCTGTGCCGGATTGTGGGGTGCCTGACGGCACAGGGCCATTTCCGCCAGGGGTCTGGCCGGGGAATTGCATTTTCCAGCAAGAATGAGGCCCTGGTGCGGGAGATGAGCTCCCTAATGGAGGAGGTCTTCGGCATCAGGCCGACAACATCCTCTGGAAGCGAGGGCGTAGTCTGCCTCCGCTTCCTCTCCGCCGGCCTTTGCAGGTGGTTTGAGGCCCACTTCAGGGAGACCGTCCGCGCCCAAAGCGAGAGAAGGGTGCCTGCAGCCATCTTCCGGTGCACCAAAGACGGCATCCGGGAGTTTCTGAGAGCCGCTCTTCTGAGCAGCGGCGGCATGGAGTCCCCTTCGCCGGCTTACGTGACGGCGTCCCGGGGCCTGGCCGAAGACTGCCAGGACCTGCTCCTCTGCCTGGGGATATCATCCAGAATAGAGCCATCCAGAATAGAAGGTGACGGCAAGGGCGGAGGATTCAGGGTCTGCATTGCGGGAGACTCCCGCAGGAAATTCGAGGATCTATTTTTCCAAAACCGCAGCGAAGAATGGGAGAAAAGGGGGATGGTCGCATCCGCCGGCAGCAGGTCTTTTCCCTATCATAGCCTCCTTGCCGCAGAAGTAGCCCCTGCCGCTCTGGAGGGGAGGTGCCAGGGAATGGCCCGCGGCGGCCGGTTGTGCGGGCACTCTGACGGCGGATATGGACCTTCCTTCGATTCCCTGGCCGGCTATTCTGAAGAGCGAAGTTGGAGAGGTGTGGCGGCCTCCTCTGCTCTGGAGGAGGATCACTCGCTGCCGGTGCTCAGAATGACAGAGGCCGCGTCGGCGCCGGGCTGGCCCCAGTGCTGCGCGGCCCCGGCGATCGGCGCTGCCCGGGGAGATATCGCTCATTGCGGGAATGGAGGACATTTCGATTCCATGAAAGCCCGGATGGGAGGCAGTGCATTCAGACTCAGCCGGGACCTGGTGGACGGCAGCATAGAGAAGTTCGAGGATGTGGAGAGAGCGCGAATAGGGGATATCAGACGTCTCCAGGTGGTCGAGGCG
>JAAEEW010000001.1 GCA_013415595.1 Methanosarcinales archaeon
GTTCCCGCCACCTGGTCCAGGAAGGGAGCGTAGAGCTTGCTGAGGGTGATCTTGACCGTGCCATCGTCCAGGGCCAGGACCTCGTCCACCATGCTGGAGTCCACCCACTGGTAGGGATGCTCCTGCATGTAGTCGAAGGTAAAGGCCACATCCCGGGCGGAGAACGGCTGGCCGTCGTTCCAGGTCACGCCGTCCCTCAGGTGGAATACATAGGCGTTCTCATCGGCCAGGTACTCCCATTCTTCCGCCAGCGCCGGCACAAAACCGTCCCCGTCCTTCCACACCAGGGTGTCGAAGATCAGGCTCATCCTGATGTAACCCGGGCCCCGGGAATAGTGGGCGTAGGGGGAGGGATAGCCCCAGTCGCCGGTGGAATCGGCGATGGTGAGCACTTCTACCTCTTCCTGGGCAAAAGCGGCGGTGCAGCATAACAGCAGCATTAGGCCCAGAGCGGCCAGGCCGAGGGCCAGGGGAGATTTCATTCCGGGGACCTCCCCGGGACATTCGCATCATTGGTTCCATGCATCTTAATTTCTCCTATGAATGCCAGATTTATCTGCTTATGATAAGAACTTTTCTGAGTTTAGTAGTAAAAAGAATATTCAAATCGAATTTTGATAATACATATTAAGCAAATGATCGGGAGACTGCTCCTGCCGGAAGGACGAATCCGCGAGGGATAAAAAAGCTCATGATCAATAAAGGCCGCAATTGTCATCTTTGAGGAGATGGAGAGCCCCAACGCTCTGAAGGCCAGACGAATGCTGGAAGAACTGATGGGCCAGGGGTGAAGCCCCCGTCCCAGGCCCGCCTATTCGCTCTTTTCCCACCACATCTTGACCCGGATGGACTCTGATGGCAAAACCAGGGAGCCGTTCTCCTCCTGCAGCCTCCGGCCCAGATAATCCCTCAGGACGGCTCTTTGCTCCTCCGTCGCCGCCTGGCACTGGGGACTCAAGGTGTCCACGGCCTCCTGCAGCGAGGTGAACCGCTGGCTGTGCTCCAGCCGGAAGGTGCGGAGGTGAGGGTAGATGCCCATCTGGTAGAACACGTTGTAGAGCACGTCGCACTTCGGCCCTGGGCTGTACTCCCGGCCGTGCAGCAGCGGCCACAGATCCATCCACTGCCGGTCCCAGGAGGTGGGCCCGGCGAAGTGGTAGAGATAGACATAGCGGGAGGAGGCCTCCTGCATCTTCTCGATGGCCGCCCGGATGTCCTTCATCCCCAGGGAGAAGGAGGCGATCACCACATCGTAGGGCGGCTGCAGATCTCCACTCACATCCACATCCTCCCAGCGCTTCTGGACCACGGATATGTTGGAGACGCCCTCTTCGGCCATCTTCTCCCGCAGGATGCTCACCATGCCCGCCGCCGGCTCCACGGCGGTGACGTGGGAGACCTTCCGGGCAAAGGGAATGGCCAGGGTCCCCGGCCCTGCTCCGATGTCCAGCACCCGGGACCGGGGGCCGACATCCGTGCTCCAGACGGTCTTATCCACCCTTGCCCGGTTCTCCTGAGACATCTTCCAGAACTTGAGGGCGCTCTCCCTGCCATCCCAGATGAGGGCGCAGTCCCGGGACAAACAGCCCTCCCTGCTTCGCTGCATCTGGCTCTTCCATACCTCGCTCCAGTCGATGTCTTTCACATTCACAGGATCTATCATCAAGTAGCCTCTCCAAATTTGATTCCCGATATGCAGACGCCGGCATCATGGAGCCAGCTGCGGCAGGCCATGCACGCCAGGAGATCGAAGGCTCCTCCTGGCTCTCCTGCATCTCCATGGCCAGGAACCGGTCGACGATGGACTCCATCTCCGAGATCTTCCGGGAGAGTTGGACCGACTCGAAGCTTGGGTCCACCACCACGACTATTGTGTCGCATCCCGATTCCACCCCCCCGGCCGAAGTGCTCGATTCCCGCGTCGGTGTCCACGACCACCCGGGTGCCATCGGCTCTCAGCTTCTCCAGGAACTCCCGGGCCAGGACGCCCATGGGGCAGGCGCACCCCTCGCCGTAATGGTGGATCTTGCCGATGGCCACCAGCTTCACGCCGTCCTCCTGCACCATTCAGCTCCCAGGGTATTGTCACCAAACGCCGGCTGCCCCGGGAATGCCAAAAGAGGCGCAGGGGCCGGAGATGAAAGGGAGGCTCTTACCTGGAAAGGCGTGGCGGGATGTTTCAGGATATGCCTGCGACAGGTGGTGATTACACCTCAATCCCCAGCCTCTTCTCGGCCTTCCTCCCGGGATTTTTCCTCCATATCCTTCCGCCGTTTATCGTCGTATTTTTGGTCCACATCGTCTGGCAGCTCAGCTCCACACATGAAGGTTAGAAGGGAGCCAGGAGGTTGATGTAACTTTTGCAGGACCAGAAACGCTATAAGGCAGGATAGATCCATGCAGGGCCCTGGATTCCGGCAATCCTTTTATAGCCGCCGGTATACTATTCTGCAATCGACGGAGGCCAAGTGGATCGAAAAACCCTCGCGCTGCTCCTGGCGACATTTCTGACCGCAGTGGCATCGGCTGACTATCACTACTGGACGGAGGAGGAGAGCGGCTGGTCCACCGGACTGAGACAGAACATCAACGCCTCCCTGGAGATCACCGGCTCGGCCATCGGAGAGGGCACCTACAGCCGGTATACGGAGATGAACCTCAACCAAGTGAGGATGAGAGAGCGAATCTCGGCCTCGGAAGGCACTCTGGACAGCCAGGAGCGGATATCGCTTTGGGCCGACGACACCGCCGAGATCGAGAGCACCCTGGTGAAGCATCCCGGAAACCAGAATTACCAGTTCAGGCTGAACGAGACCTGGCCGGTCCACCTCAACGCCAGCCGCAGCATGGACTACCAGGGACGGAGAATATCCGACCGGGAGTTCTTCGGCAACAATTTCGATTGGCTGGGCGCGGGCTTCCTTTACACCACCGACCTGGTGAAAGACCGCCAGGTGAGCATGGACCTCAACAACACCTGGTTTTACGCCGTGATCAACGACACCACCGACGGAATACTGGACGATCGGTTCTCTCCCAACAAGACCATCGATTACCACCTGCGCTCCCGGTCCACCGGCCTGGCCGACCTCCGATTCAAAGAGACCAGAAGAGAAGAGACGGTGAGGGAGGGCTGGGAGAGATACCTGGGGTCCTTCAGCATCGACCGGAGGATTCGCCTCTCCACCTGGTTCACTCCCCCGCCGGGAGGAAACGAGACCGAGGAGGGAACGGAGTTCCTGGGCTGCTGCCCGGAGCTTCTGCCAGTGGCCGGTGGCTCGGTTGACGGGTCAGCTCGAAGCGCGGGGGCCTCTGATTCGGACTCAAAGGCCGCAGGGGATGGTTGAGAGATGAGACGCAAATCCGGAATGGATGTTCGAAGGGCCCTGCTCTTATTCCTGCTCTGGGCGGGCCTAGTTCCCGGAAGCGCCCAGGCAAACGCCTCGGTTCAGCTGAGCTACACCGACGGCGTTCCTGAGGACGGGCTGTGGGTGGACGGCTCCCGGGGCCACGCCGTAGTCTTCACCCCGCCCGGCGAGAACTGGACCCTGGACTGGATTGGCATCTGCGGGAAGCTGAAGGGCGATCCCGGGTCCACCTTCGTCCTGGAGGTGTGGGACAAGGACCTTAGAACCCTTTACAGCTCCAACTATTCCTGCCCGGCATACTTCGACCAGAACCTGAGCTGGACGGAGATAGACGTGCCGGACCTGAAGGTCTCGGAGGACTTTCTGGTCTGCTTCTTTGAGAGTGCCAACGTCTACCTGGGGGTGGACCTCGGCAATCAGTCCTCGGGCAGGTCCATTCTGGTGTCCAGAGAGCCAAACCGGATGGCGGACTGGACCCTTCGCTACCCCCAGGACAAAACGGACTGGCTGATCTCGACCTCTGGATACTCCAGCTCCCGTCCCCCCACCGTGGAGCTGGCCCTGCAGCCGTCGGCAGAGGGAGTGGTGTTTCAGGTCAACGCTTCCGACGAGGACGGGGATCTCACCGACGCCACACTGCACGTTATTGATGCCGGTAGCCGCATGGTTCTGTGGTCGGAGCATCGACGGCTGAACGGAGAGGTCCAGAATTTAAGCTTCCTGTGGCCCCGGGTTTATTACAGGGTGACCAACGGCACCGCCGCCTTCGAGCCTCTGCTGGCGGTGAGAACGGGAGGGCTATCGGAAGAACGATCACAAGATCGATCACGCCAGGGATCAGAAGAAGGATCAGAGGATGGATCAGAGGAACAATCAGCAATGTCGCCCTCCGAATCACACGAACCGTCGTCTCCAGCACTGCAGGAAGCATCGCCCGGGTGGGAATCCCAAAAAACTGACGAGCCGCCATCTGGATCTTCGGCCTCTTCCCAGTCTTTGCTGACCTACTCCGCCCCCTGCCTGGCCCTGGTGGAGTCCGGCAGTGAGCCCCTCAGCTGCCTGGCATTCTTCGGGGAGGACGGCGTCTTCCATGCCCTCTCCGATATGAGCGGCCAGCTGCTCTACCAGTCTGCACAGCTCCTGAAGTTGACCAGCCCCGATGTAGCCTACGGCAGGTACAGCAGGGAGAATCTGACGCTGAAGGTGGACGAGAGCGCCCTCATATTTCACAGCATGTCCCTGGACAGGGGAATGGTGGCCGGAGAGCCCCTCGTCCTGACCAGGTCCCCCATCCAGCATTATGCCCTGAAGATGGAGAAGGTCCCCGCCGGAGGGGAGGATTTCACATTCATATTGGAGGTGGTGGACAGGGGAGGAAATCACGTCCGCCAAACTTCGGAAGCGTTTCCATTATCGTGATTCCAAAACGACTGCGTTTCCTTTGAAATCTGTCAATTTTTTGCATTCCATCTGCACCTCCTGTGATTAAAATATATTTTAATGTTGGAGAGAGGGGGAGACGAAACTTGCTTTTATTGCGCCAAAAAACAGACCGGCCATTTTAAACTGCAAAAAAGGAGACCACAATCGATCTCATTTCCAGGAGGATACTATTGATCCTGGATAATTGTTATAATTATTCGTAGGAAATTTTCACCGAAAGTTTTAATATGCATCCAGCCAGTCACCATTCTGATATTGAGAATGGGAGGTTCAATTACGACAAACAAGCCAGGTACAGCCTTGCTTATCTTTCTCCTATTCGGCGCCTTTATTACCCCGTCTCTGGGACTATCGACCAGTAGCGGTACGGGGGGCAGCCAGGGAGGCGTATCGTCTCACGTGCAGCTCCAGTTAGACGACTCTTCTCTTTATAGCGAGCACAGCACTTCGGCATCAGGCGTCCTGAACAAGGCCAGCCAGATGCAGGGATCCGGCGAGAACAGCATGACGGAGACCGTAACTGGAGACGGCTATGCCGTTTCGAATAGCGTGGCAGGAGATGGATCTATCAGCGCCAGCTCCTCGGTCCAGGCTTTTGCACAGGGCGGATCTGCCAACCAGAAGGCATCGGTGAGCGGCGAGTCCGGATTCATCAGCAGCACCTCTGCCTCCAGCCAGAACACCATGACCGTGGCCGGGGGATTTGAGAATGAGGGCTATCTGAGCACCGATATCACCTCTCAGGCAGGCCCCGTTGCAGCCACCACCGGATCGGCCAATATACTGGGAGTCGACTGCATGGACGGGGAGAGCTCCCGCGTTCTGGCCTCCAATGAGATGGCCATGACCGTGGACGGCCTTCACCTGACCTCCAGCGGCGACCTGGGACGGTTCGGATTTGCCGCCGCCAACGTCAGGACCGGCGGGCAGTCTGAGGCACGGGGAAGGTCCGACGGGACCATCGTTGCCGGAACGTATGGCCATTACGACGATCCCAGCGCCTGGGTGACCGCAGGGTGGAGATGGAGCAACCATCCCAACCTCCAGCTATACCTGAGAAAGGACTCCAATCTGCAGTACGAAGGTCTGACCGCCACCCAGGCCAGCGGTGCCATTATGGCAGCCGCCAACACCTGGGAGGGAGCCACCAACCAGAACCTCTTCGCCAGCAGCGTGATCCAGTCCACCACCGTCCGGGCGGACAGGCTTGACGGCAAGAACGTTCACGCCTGGGTCTACGATCGCTCCGGAGCCCTGGGCTATTCCAGGACCTACTACTATCCGTCTACCTACGTGACTGGAGCTGACGGGAAGAGCTACTGGAAGGCAGCGGAGTCGGATGTGTGCTATAACACAGCCTACAGCTGGACCACTGATGCCAGCAAAGCGTATCTGAATCCCAATCCGAACGCGCCCCTGTCGAGCAACAGGCTGGACGTCCAGACGGTAGCCCTTCACGAGCTGGGGCACACCATTGGACTTGGCGACACCTACCTGCATTCCCTCTACAAGTACGATCTGTCTCAGATCATGGGATACTACGACGGAGTACAGCGCAATCTGGGTGCTGGTGACGTAAACGGCGTAAAGGCACTGTACGGATGAGGAGATCTCCGGGAGGAGATCTTCTTTTTTGCTTTTTTGCCCGGAGACGACGCACCGTTTTTATTATTTTAATTTTTTATATTATTTTTGAGTATATTCTTTTTATTCCTTCATCTGGATCTTGGGGTACTCCAGCTCCTCCAGAGAGATGGGCTCCCTGTCCTCATCCGGGTAGCCAAAGGCGATGATGGACTCCACCTTCATCTTCTCCGGCAGCGCCAGCAGCTCTTTCACGTAGTCCTCCGAAGGGCGTCCGCTCTCGTGCATCCGCTTCCTGATCTGAATCCAGCAGGAGCCCAGCCCCAGGCTCTGGCCGCAAAGCTGGAGAATTATGGAGGCGATGGAGCAGTCCTCGATCCAGGTATCCGACGCCGTCTGGTCGGCATAGACCACTACCCCCAGGCGGGCTCCCTTCAGAAAGCCCGATCCTTCCCGCTTGGCCCGGGAGAGCTTCTCCAGCAGGGCCCGGTCGGTGACGAAGACGAACCGCCAGGGATTTATGCCCCGTGACGATGGGGACCGCAAGACGGCCTCCTTGAGCTGCTCTACGACCTCCGGCGAGATCTCCTGGTCCTTGTACCGCCGGATGCTGCGCCTCTTTCTCAGAATGTCAAGCATTTTCAAACAACCTCCCCATTGCTCTTGAATCGATAGCTAGATGGAGAAATTCCACTGGATGCCATACTTGGCGCTCAGCCTATAAAAAAGCTGGGAGTCCGTGATGGCAGCCCTGAAATCAGACCTGACGGATAGAGGCCGCCCTGATAAATGCAGACAAACTTGATGGACGCAGGCGAAGCTGATGGATAGAGGAGAGGACAATAGGCCCTCGCAGCCCGGGAGAGCAGGACAGCGCAGCAGGGACCATCCTCAGGACGGCCCATTTCGGCCTGGAGAATCGGACCTGGGAATGAGAATCGTGAATTTCGAATTATAGAATTCACACCATATAATTTGTGTCAGAGAATATTTTCCAGCTCCTCCCGGCTGACGAAATGAACCTCCACCATGTGATGGGGCTGGTAGCGCATCTTGGCCTCCCGGATGCCCTCCACCCCCATATCGCTCTCCCGGTTGATGTAGGTGTAGTTGTCTGCCAGGTGCCTGGCCGTCTCGGCGTTGATGGACCTGTAAATCCCCTTGCAGTCCGGAATGCCCTTCTCGAAGTGCACCAGAGCGGTATCGTCATTCATCCTCTCGAAGATAGCCATGGCCGCGATCTTGCCATCCACCCGGATCACCAGGCCGGAGAGCTGCAGCTCGGAGTAGTGAGATATGGCGAAGAAGACCGCGTCCTTTTCATTGGCCAGCACCGGCTCGGAGTCGCAGTCCTTCCACTCGCACCACTGATTGAGGAATTCCCGGACCTCCCCCACATTGTCGGCGGTGATGGGCTCGACTCCCCAGGCACAGTCCCGCTGAAACTGGTTGAGCTGACGACGGATGGTGTGATACTTCTTGCCAGGCAGCCCAGCCAGGTCGGAGGCCCGGTAGACGTAATCGAAATAGTTCCTCTCCGGACAAAAGGTAAGCTGCGGATAGATTCCGGATATCCATTCCCTGGTATCCGGGTCCAGGATGACCAGGGGGAGGCTGCTCTTGCTCCTGGCGGCCAGGCTCATGACCTCGGCCAACAGCTCGGGATTTCGGGGACCGATGGGCGGCCGGTATCTGGTATTCCCGTCGATGGTGCTGGAGAGCACGATGCACTCCTCGACAAGGGCGTAACGGTAGTGAGCGTAGTGGTTCCAGCAGATCATGTTGGTGAAGGTATTGTCGCTGTGGACCTGAGGATAGCGAGCATAGTGACTGGCAAAAAGGTCCCGGTCTTCCAGCGAGACCGGCTTGAAGCTTGAATCGTTCAGCATTTTTATTCCCCCGGCAAGAGCATGGGAACGTAGCCCGCCATGGTAGAAAATCCCATTGATCGATAGAATCCGTCTGTTCCTGGCTCTGCGATCAGGCCGATCCAGGCGATGCCCCGGGACCGGCAGCCCTTCACCAGCATGGAGACGATCCTACTGCCAATGCCTTTCATCCTCCACCCAGGGAGCACCAGGAGGTCCTGAATGTAGGCGTCGGCCATGCCGTCTGATATCACCCGCCCCATGCCCACCGATCTTCCGCATGACCTGTCCACGGCCACGGCGAACAGAAAGCTGCTGCGGATCAGCTCTGGAATGCGAGAGGGGTCCATGCTCTCCTTCCACCATCCTCCGGCCCGGTAGAGTTCGACGATGGGCTCCACCTCCCACTCCTCAACCAGCTGGATTACGAATTGGTCGCCTTCCTCCATTCTGACCGCACCCCCAGGATCTAACGACGTCTCAAATCTAATCTCTTTGCGGATGTGATCGAATAGAAACCTGTTGGCCACATCAATGGCGTGAGAGATGAAAGCACCGGAGTCCGTGATAAGGCGAGGGATGTTCACGAAGCAGTGAAGTCCACCGGGGAAATCCTGGCAGAGAAGATGGAGGACGCCAGGGAAGAGATAGCGCCTCTGAGGTGCGGGATATTCGCTCCGATTTGAAAAGATATTTGCAGGAGAGACCGGTCAGGGTGGAGACCGATGTCTCGCAGATAGAGCAAAGATCGGCCAATGCGTGATGGGGGACGCAAAGGTTTTCTGCGCCCAGATCATAGTGGCAAGGATAGAGGTAAGGATAGAGGTAAGGATGGTGGCAAGGATGGCGACAAGGACACAGGGGCGTAGTAATGGCGATCATTTTAGCTCGCAGATTTATGTTTTATATATTTTTATA
>JAAEEW010000051.1 GCA_013415595.1 Methanosarcinales archaeon
GTTCCCTGCAGGCTATCGGAGCCGTCCTCATTCAGCACCACTCCCACCATCTCCAGAGGCTGCACCGGACTGGGGGAGACGGCCTGGGCCAGGCCCTGGGGATCGATCACCGCCACGTAGACCCGTCCCCGGTTCTGAACCAGGAGAGCCTGATAGCCCTGATCCTGCAAGAACTCCTGCACCGCCGCCGGACGGACATAGACCTCCTCTGGCATGCTGGCTGTGAAGTCATCCTCGGAGACCACCCGGTAGACTCCGTCCTCCATTCCACCCCTGAAACCCACCTCGATGCCCACGCTGCCCCCTATGAGGCTTATAGGCCGAGCAAAGCTTCTGCTGGACAGCACGTCCTGGAGCACTATGGCCCATGCATCGTCGGTGGTGGCCCGGGAGGTCAGGGACTGCACCACCTCCCGGTCAGAGAAAGAGCCTATGATGGACTTGAAGTCCTCGGCCATCCCGGAGAGGTCCCCACCCTTCAGGGAATAGCAGGAGGCCGTAAAAAGACGGTCCGAATGCTCCGACCTCCAGGAGGCAAACAGCTTCTGTGCCGGATGGCCCTTGAAGGTGTACTGCAGCTGCAGAAGGTTCCCTTTCCCCACCCCGGCCAGAATCTCCTCGAAATTTGCAGATGTTACCGCCAGATCTGTGCCCTGATAAGTCCTCTCCACCAGATCCAGCAGCTCATCGGGATCCGACCCCGGGTCCCTCATCCACACCATGGCATAGCTGAGGGAGGAATCATTGGCGCGAAGGCTCCCGGATGAAAAATTTCCGCTGAAATCCACCGTCCAGGAAGGGGGGAGGTCAACGGAAAATCCGGATTGCTCCAGGCCCTGACGCTCGTCCATCCCGATCTCATTGCCCTCTGCCATAGCCGGACAGGCCCCGGCCAGCAAGAGCAGCACGGTCATTAGGACAAGAGGGTAAAGGCCCTTCACAGATCGATCTCCATCATGTCGTGGCCCAGAGGCCAGCGCTTGGCCGCCTCGGCATGGGGCGGAAAGAGGTGGCTCAGGTGGGTCAGCCAGACCTGCCTGGCGTTGAGCCTCTCTGCCAGCATGATGGCCTCCTCGGCGTTCATGTGCTTGTTAAGCCGGTACTCCGGCGGCATTATGGCGTCGGCCAGCAGCAGGTCGGCGTCCTTGATCAGATCCAGGCTGGGCTGGGGTATGTCCAGGTTGGTGTCGCTGGTGATCACCACTCGCTTGCTCCCCTCCCGCACCATCACCCCCACCGTCTCCGTGGGCGGATGGTTGACGTTGAACAGGGTGAACTCCAGCCCCACCAGGTCGAAGGGCTCCATGGCCCGGACGTCGTTTCTCTGGGGCCTCAGAAAATAGATGTAATGCAGGATGTAATCCATGGTGCCCTTGAGGGCGTAGACCGGGACGTGGCTTTGAACCCGGTGAAAGTCGCCAAAGCCGGCGTAATGATCGTAATGGGCGTGGGTCCAGATCACCCCGTCCACCTGGGCGATGTCCTTCTTCAGGAGCTGCCACCTCAGGTCGGGGCTGGTGTCCACCAGCACTTTGCCCTGGTCCGACTCCAGGAGGACGGAGAAACGCATCCTGCGGCTGAGGCCACCCTGCAGCGCGTCCAGGCAGGTGGGGCACTTGCAGCCGATCTTGGGTGTGCCTATGGCGTCGCCTGTTCCCAGGAGCGTTACCTTCATGGGGCGACGCTCCGCCGGTGGTCGGCTATGCGGCGGTCAAACTCTTCCACGGCCCTCAGCAGGTCTGCCTGGTCCAGACGCTTGCGGTCGTTGAGAAGGGCGTTTAGCACCGCCTCCCTCACCACCAGCCGGAGGTCCGAGCCGGAGTACCCTTCGGTAAGCTCTGCCAGCTCCAGGTTATTCACCTCACCATCGATTCGTCCCAGGACATGGTCCAGTATGCGCCGTCGCATCTCCAGGTCGGGCAGGGGGAAGTTGAGCACTTTGTCAAACCGCCTCCAGGCGGCGTAATCCAGAAGCTGGGGGTGGTTGGTGGCGGCGATCAGAAGGACTCCGTCCTCCACCAGGCTCACCTCGTCGATGGCCTTCAGAAGGGTGTTCACCGCCCTCTTGATGGCTCCGTGCTCGTCAGAGGTCCTGGTCTTGGCCACGAAGTCGAACTCGTCTATGAAAAGGAGGCAGGGGCTGAGCCTCTTGGCCATCTCGAAGACCTTGTCGATGTTCTTGGAGGTCTCCCCCAGGTACTGGCTGGTGATCATGGACAGCTTGACCTCCACCAGAGGACGCCCCAGCCAGTCGGCCAGGGCCCGCGCGGTAGAGGTCTTGCCGGTGCCCGGAGGGCCGACGAAGAGCAGCTTTCCGATCTCCCGCAGGCCTACACTTCGCAGGTACTCCCGGTGCTCGATGGCCTTGGCGGACTTGGATATCTCGGCCCTCTGCTCTTCGGTCAGAACCAGATCTTCGATGCGGTCCCGCACGTCCTCAGGGGACTTGATCTGCACCAGCCTTAAGAACTCCTCCGAGTCCTTGACCTCGGAGGCGATCTCCTTGATCTTGGCCTCGATCCACTCCCGGTCGGCGGAGAGGGGGCGGTTGGCCCTCTTGACCTGGTCGTAGCTTACGTCCATTGAATTGTAGTTCTGGTAGAAGTAAGCCAGCGTGGGATTGGATCTGATTATTTCTGCGCTGCTCTGGTTGGCGAACCACTTGACTCCGATGTCGAAGACGGTAAGCCTGAGCTGGGATCCAAACTCCTCCAGGTCAACGAAGGGCAAGCCCTTGATCACGCTCTTGACGTCCTGCAGGCCGTAGATCTTCTCCACATCCACGTTGGAGACGTAGATCGGGCGCTTGACCCCCTTCACGGAAGGATCGAAGTAGTGCTTCCTGATCCTGGGAGGGAGGTCGTCCTCGTTGAGGTTCTCGTTCTTGTTGTATATCTCAGCCGTGAGCAGCAGTTCTGCGACATTCACAGCCCCTGGTTTCTCAGAACCCATCTTCAGAACTCCCTGGACTTGAAGACTAGTAGTGCCTTATATAATGAGATAAAGTTTTCCCATGGCCCCCACACCAGGCCCCACCATGAACGTGCGGGATTCGTAACCCATTATGGGCAGCAGGGGAGGGGATTGGAATGAATAAATCGTTAGATTTATGAACTATCAGGATGCTTCAATCTAAATCCGGCCGCTTCCACAGGCCGAGTGGTGATTGAAATGAATGCGTGGGATCGCTTTATCGGGTAAGATTCGATTTCTAGACACAACCCTGCGCGATGGAGAGCAGACGCCGGGGGTCTCATTGACCACCGATCAGAAGCTCGTCATCGCCCGAAACCTGGATGCACTGGGCGTTCAGGTCATTGAAGCGGGCTCTTCCATAACCTCGGAAGGGGAACGAAAATCAATTAAGGCTGTGGCCTCAGAGGGTCTAAAAGCCGAGATATGCTGCTTTGCCAGGGCCAACCAGGCGGATGTCGACGCCTCACTGGCCTGCGACGTGGACTCCGTCCATCTGGTGGTCCCCGTCTCGGATCTGCACATCGAGAGGAAGCTCAAGTCCAACCGGCAGGCCATCCTGGCCAAGGCGGTGCAGGTCACCGAGTACGCCAAGGACCACGGACTGATAGTGGAGCTGAGCGGGGAGGACGCCAGCAGGGCGGACCTCGATTTCCTGACCTCGGTCTACAACGCCGGCATCGACGCCGGGGCGGACAGGCTGTGCTTCTGCGATACGGTGGGAGTGCTGCTGCCGGAGAAGACCGGGGAGATATTTGAGGTGCTCTCCCGGTTGAGAGCTCCAATCAGCATCCACTGCCACGACGATTTCGGCCTGGCCACCTCCAACACCGTGGCTGCCCTGAAGGCCGGGGCGGCCCAGGCTCACGTGACGGTAAACGGCCTGGGCGAGAGGGCAGGAAACACCAGCCTGGAAGAGGTGGTGATGGTTCTGGAGAACCTCTACCACATCAAGACGGGCATAAAGTGCGAGGACCTCTATCCCCTCTCCCGCCTGGTTTCCCGGGTCATGGGAATTACCGTGGCCCCCAACAAGGCGGTGGTAGGCGAGAACGCCTTCACCCACGAGGCGGGGATACACGTCCATGGTCTGCTGGCGGACACCTCCACCTACGAGCCCATGCATCCGGAGCAGGTGGGCAGGAAGAGGAGGATAGTGCTCGGCAAACAGTCGGGCAAGGCCTCGGTGGAGCTGGCCCTGAAGGAGTTCGGGGTGAACACCACTCCAGAGCAGCTTCTGGAGATCGTATCCCGGGTCAAAGAGCTGGGAGACAAGGGCAAACGGGTAACGGACGCGGACCTGCAGGCCATCGCGGACATGGTTCAGTCCAGCCAGAAGGAGCCCAAGGTCAAGCTCCACGAGCTGACTGTGGTGAGCGGGAATACCGTGATCCCCACGGCCAGCGTCAAGATACTCCTCAACGGAGACGAGACCCTGGAGGCCGGGACCGGCGTTGGGCCGGTGGACGCGGCCATCAACGCCATCCGCAAGGCGGTTTCAGGCGTAACGGATATTCGTCTTGACGAATATCACGTCGACGCGATAACAGGCGGAACTAACGCACTGGTTGAGGTTTGGGTAACGATGGCGATAGCAGACAGAAAGATAACAGCACGCGGCGCCGGAGCGGATATCATAATGGCTTCGGTGGAGGCGGTGCTGGAAGGCATCAACAGGCTGATGCTGCTGGAGGAGAGATCAAATGGCTAAGATGACAGGTGCAAACGCAATACTGGAATGTCTGGAGAAGGAGAACGTAGAGGTAGTGTTTGGGCTTCCAGGCGGACAGGTACTACCGTTGTACGATGCCATTTACAGCTCCAGTCTTAGGCACATCCTGGTAAGACATGAGCAGGCAGCGGCTCATGCCGCTGACGGCTATGCCAGAGCGACGGGGAAGGTGGGCGTATGCCTGTCCACCTCCGGGCCGGGAGCCACCAACCTGGTGACCGGGATAGCTACCGCCTACATGGACTCCGTACCCCTGGTGGCCATGACCGGCCAGGTGCCTACCAGCCTGATCGGCAAGGACGCCTTCCAGGAGGCGGACATAACCGGGATCACGCTGCCCATCACCAAGCACAACTATCTGGTGCGTAAGTCCGCGGATATCCCCCAGGTGTTCCGGGAGGCGTTCTACATCGCCCGCAGCGGGCGGCCGGGGCCGGTGCTCATAGACCTGCCCAAGGACATTACCGTAGACGAGCTGGAGTTCTCCTATCCGGAGCTGGACCTGCCGGGGTACAACCCCTCCACCAAGGTGCACCAGCTGCAGATCAAGAGGGCGGCAGAGGCCCTGATGGCAGCGGAGAGGCCGGTCATCTACGTAGGCGGCGGAGTCAGGTACGCCGATGCGGACCAGGAGCTCTTCGAGCTGGCAGCGCGGCTCAAGGCGCCGGTGACCACCACCCTGATGGGGATTGGAACCTTCCCCGAGGACCACCCCCTGTCCATGGGGATGCTGGGGATGCACGGCACCAAGTACGCCAATTATGCAGTGCAGGAGTCGGACCTGCTCCTGGCGGTGGGAGCCCGGTTCGACGACCGGGTCACCGGAAAGATAGCCAGCTTTGCCCCCAAGGCCAGGATCGTCCACATAGACGTGGACCCGGCGGAGATTGGCAAGAACGTGAGGGTCGACATCCCGGTGGTCGGCGATGCCAAGAACGCCCTGCGCGGACTACTCAAGTTCGTGCAGGAGAAGCCGCCGTCGCCCTGGATGGACCAGGTCCTGCAATGGAAGAAGCTGCACCCCCTGAGCTATGCCAGGAGCGAGCAGGTCATCAAGCCCCAGTTCGTGGTGGAGAAGATCTGCGAGATCTCCCCCGATGCCATCATCTGCACCGAGGTCGGGCAGAACCAGATGTGGGCGGCCCAGTTCTTCCTGCATAAAGACCACCGCCGGTTCATATCCTCCGGTGGCCTGGGGACCATGGGCTACGGATTCCCGGCGTCCATCGGAGCCAAGGTGGGAAGGCCGGAGTGCGA
>JAAEEW010000052.1 GCA_013415595.1 Methanosarcinales archaeon
ACAAGATACACAGGATCTTTCTGGCCAGAGCAACTATGGCTACATTGTAACCTCTTCTAGCCCTCACTCGAAGAAAGAACCTCCTAAACCTTGAATTCTTCACCTTTGATGCGGCATGAGCCACCTGTACCAAAATCCATCGCAGATGCTTGGAACCCATTTTGGTTATAGGTCCGGTGTACAGTTTGCCTGCCGATTGATAGACATATGGAACCAATCCAAAGTAAGCGGCAATCTGCTCAGCTGATGCGAAGTCTCCGTAGTTTCCTATCTCGGCCAGTATTGTGACACCTGAGACAAAATCGATTCCTGGAACTGATATGGCAATTTCCAGATCCCTCTGACGGCCCTTGATTCTGGCCTTAATCTCCTTATCAAGTTCTTCGATCTTGCGGTTAATGCTCTCGATAAGGCTGAGGGATATCTTTATCGACAGAATCTGTACTTGGCTGAAGTTGGCAATTAGCGCCTCACGAATCTCACCTGCCTTCTTGCGCACCCTTCCTGACGGGATTGTCTCAACTATCCTATCGATATCCTGTCCGTTGAGCTTGCCAATCAAACAATGCATCCCCGATTTGCCGAAGATATCTGTAATCACTGAAGCCAGCTTAATGTTAGCTGAAGCAAGGTCACGATGCACCTTGTTCTTGTAGTCAGTGCGCGTCTTAACCAGACCTTCTCGGGTCCTTGTCAGCATTCTTAGATCCCAATCATCTTTCGGGAAGATCCTCGAAGGCGCAATCTGGTCATTAAGGTACAGTTCGGCTATCCATTCAGAGTCGATTTGATCTTTCTTCTTCTTGCGGTTGTGCTTAATCATGTAGGGATTGGCAAGTATGACTTCAAAACCATCTTCCAAAATGGAGTAAACTGGAATCCAATAGGTTCCAGTGGATTCGAGAGCCACAGACTTGCAGTCATTAGATATGAGCCAATTCCTAAACTCGAACAGCTTGGGAATGGTAGTTCCAAACTCTTCCTGAACCTTTGTTCCGTCGCGGGATAGAATTGTGGCTACTATGTTGTCTCGGTGGACGTCAACTCCACAAGCTTTATCCTTTTGCACCAACATACTTTTACGCTGCCTGATATGGACAGATGATTGAAAACCCTCGTAGGGACAATTTCACATGCGCGTTCTTGGACGCTTTCATGTTTGCGAGGGTAAATTGGCGAGTTTGATAAACTCGAGATCGTGTCACATATAGTTGCCAGCCTTCACTGCCCATATCAACAAAACTATGGATCTTGTAAACTAAATATATTTTTCATCTTTCATGTATGTTGCCAGCGGGCATCATGGTGGTGTGATACGAGATTGAGGGTAGTCAACCGATAGCGTGTTGTTGGCTATGAATACCGTTGAAAGAGACCTTGTCCGCCTTGATGGCTTTTGCGGAGAGCTAATCGA
The DNA here is from genome assembly GCA_013415595.1 of Methanosarcinales archaeon. GTDB lineage: Archaea > Halobacteriota > Methanosarcinia > Methanotrichales > Methanotrichaceae > JAAEEW01. The sequence continues at coordinate 1,415 of JAAEEW010000052.1, forward strand.
ATCCAATCGCCTCCGTTCTGGCCCGCCCGGCTCTCAGCGAACCGTCGATCAACTCAGCACAGGTATACTCAACGGGCTATGGGGCCGGGCTAGCGCCATAATCAAATTCTAATATTTTTATAATATTTGAGTATTCGGTGCTCCCGCCCGGATGCATCCCGTGACGCCTGGATACTTATTAAGAATCATCAGCATCCTGAACGGGACTTCTCCGGCATTCGACCGACAACCTTATTTTATCTTCTGTCTATTGTTATTATTGGAGAAATTATGAGACGGTCTTACCTGCTGGTGCTGTTGATCATCCTCCCCTTCCTGGTGGCGGCCCTGATCGCATACAGCGAAGACAGAAGCCTGCCCTCCCGGGAGTCGATCCACAAGCTGGCCCAGTCTGGGGCCAGGGCTGGTCGGGAAGTGGTTCCCTATGTGGAGAGCGCCGAGGACCGCCTGGAGAAGCATCTGAATCCGGTGGTGCAGACGGGCTACCATCAGGCCTCCGGTACCCTGTCCGGCCTGGCTTCCGGGGCCGGCGGGGCCCTGATATCCACAGCCGAGAGTGCGGAGTTGAGGCTGAGGGCGGCCCTTAGACGGCCGCTTCATGTGAACGCTCCGAGCTTGCCCTCTGATCTTCGCCTGCCCGACCTCCCCCGGCCTGACCTGGAGAGTAGCCTGAGCCCGCTGGGAGATGCCCTGAAGAACACGACCGCCGGCATCGCCAGGAGCGTCAACCAGACCATTCGCTCCTAGACCATTCGCTACTGAGATCTCACCGATAGGTCAAAAATGGGACAGGCTCATCGATTTGGCTGATCGAATGGGCGCGCTCATCGATTCAGCTAGGTTCGTGCAGACGGATGGATTCGTCGTCTCAATTCGTCGCCTGAGGTGGTCGATTCGGGGATCCCGGCCGGCAAAGCACCTGGAGCCCTGGCCAGGCCTGGCCTTCCCATTCGAATAGTCCGCGGATAGCCCGGGCCCCAGGTCCAGATCTCTCCTGCAAATGCCTCCATTTGCCCCGGGGATTTGGGCACTCAGGTGACGCCCTTGCACAGCTCTCCCTTCTCCAGGTCCTCCCGGAAGAAGTCCTTGCGGCTTCGCAGATGCAGGGCCAGGGCCAGCTTCCTCCGGGCGTAGAAGGGGGCCAGCCTCAGGATCTCCCTGGCAAACCAGCCCGGGTAAAGGCGCTTTACCTTGTTGTACCCGAACCACTCCAGGTCGTAGTAGCGGGCGTTCATCTGCCAGGTGATGTACTGCACCTCCTCGGCGCTGAGGTACTTGGTCCTCAGGTTGGCGTGCAGTCCGTCATAAAATCGGAAGTCGTCGTTGGTGACCAGCCCCATCTCCTTCAGCTCCTCACGCATGGGAGTCTTGGGGTAGGGGGTGTTGATGTAGAATATGGGGAAGTCCACCTTCATCCGCCTGGCCAGCTTGAAGTTCTCCCACATGTCCTCCTCGTCGTCCTCCGGATTTCCGCCGATCAGCCCCGTGGAGACGATGATGTTGTTGTCGTGCAGGTACTGGACGGCCTTCTCCGCGTGATCGGACATCCTGCCCTTGCCCAGGAACTGCAGGTTCCTCTTGTTCACGCTCTCCACCCCCAGGAAGACGCCGTCGAACCCGGCCTGGCCCATCTTGTCCACCAGCCGCTTGCTGGAGGCAATCCCGCTGGCCGAGGCCTGGGTCTTGTATCGCAGGTGGGTCAGCCCCTCCTCGATGATGGCCTCGCAGAGCTTCTCCAGGCGCTTCACGTCCAGGGTGATGTTGTCGTCGGGGAAGAATATGGACCCAGCGCCGTGGGCCTTTGCATCCTTGATGTCGGCGATGACCCGGTCGATGGGAAACTTGCGAAAGGTGCGGCCGTACATCTCGTTTATGCTGCAGAACTTGCACCCCTGGGTGCATCCCCGGCTGGTCTCCACGGAATCGATGGGCACGTCGAAGCTGGTGAATCCCCGGGTGATCAGCCGGCAGTCCCGGTTGGGTAGCTCGATTTGGGAGACGTCCAGCAGAGGCCGGGGCGGATTGTGGACCATGCCCTTCCCCTGGTGGTAGGACAGCCCCAGGATCCCCTCCAGGGGTCGGCCCTCCATCCTGGCCATGACCAGCTCCCGGAAGGTGGCCTCCCCCTCGCACCTCACGATGTAGTCGATGAGCCTGGCGTCCGGGCTCCTCCCGATCTCCTGGCAGTACAGGGTGGGGTGGTAGCCGCCGAATGCCGTCTCCGCACCGGCCTCCTTGACTATCCCGGCCAGCTCCAGAGCCGTCTGGTACTGAAAGCTCATGGCCGTGAGCCCCACCAGGTCGTAGCCGTCCTTCATTATGCGGCGGACGTACTCCCGGGGCTTATTCAGGCCGTGCAGGTCGGCCACGTGCACCGTGCACAGGTCGTCGATGTGGCCAGCGATTGAGGCCAGCCCAAGGCTGGGAATCCTGGCGATGCGATCGAAGTCCGGCTGGACCACCGGGGAGGCCAGGAGGAGCACCTTCACTGCGCCATACCTCCCCGACCTATCATCCTAAACGCTCTGTAAATCATTTTCATTACCATTCTGGTTGCTGCATTCCAGTTGCCCTCAGTCCGGCGCCCTTCCGGAGTACATTCCAGAGGAAATTCCGGCGATCATTCCGGCGATCGGATCTGGCAATTGTCATCATCTTTCCCGTGGACATGCCCATCTCGAATGCAACACGTTTTCTTGCATTCCCCGTTCGTCCCCATCCGTCCCTGTCCGTCCGGCCTTCAGACCACCGGGAGCAGCCGGGGCTGGATGGGCTTGAAATTGAACCGGTTGGCCCTGGTTATGTAGGAGGCCACCTCCCCGATGCCGGACAGACCGCCGTAATGGTAGGAGTTGGCCCACACCCGGTAGGAGGTGCGCAGAGGCACGGTCCAGGGATAGACGGTCCTCAAGGACCTGTCCAGGATCTTCTCCATCTCTGCCGGAGTTATGTGGGGATGGTTCCACACCAGGTGCTTGCCGTCGTAGTGGTGATAGTCCCGGTCGATGATCCCGTGCTTCTCCTCGATCTCGTCCCACAGGGGGGTCTGGGGCAGAGGGGTGATGACGCAGATCTGGGTGATATCCAGCTTCAGAGCTGCCAGCTTCTTCATGTCCTCGGGGATGGACTGGGGGGTGTCGTCCTCGAATCCGATCATGTAGTAGCCGATGGTGCCGAAGTTGTTCTTCTGCAGCAGCCGAACCGTCTCCAGGATGTCCTCCGTCCCCTCCTTCTTCTTGATGTCGTCCAGCTTCTCCTGGTGCAGGTTCTCAATCCCGATGGCCGCTCCGGCAAAGCCGCTGACCATTGACCTCTGCCGGCCCTTCCTGGTCACGGTACTCCGCCTCATCTCCGCCCATTCGTCGATCTTCTTTCGCAGGTAGTCGGCCCGGGCCATGCATCCCCAGACCATGTCGTAGTCGTCCAGGAGCTCCACCACCTGGTCGGCGTGCTTGCGGTTGGAGCCGAAGTTCTCGTCCTCGATCAGGGCCACGTTGATGTTGTTCTCCTTGTAGTAGGCGATGACCTTCTCCAGGCTCTCCAGGGGGACGGGGCTGGGCCGGGGACAGAAGCAGGGCGTCTGGCAGAACTTGCATCCCACGCCGCAGCCCCGGGTGGTGAAGAGTATGCCGTAGATGTTGAGCTTGATGTTGAAGGGGGTGTTCAGGTACTCGATCAGAGGGGGATGGACCACCTTGCTGACGTCCCTTCCAAAGTAGGGAGCCAGCTCCGCTTCCGCATATCCGACGAATATCTTGTCGAACCGGGCCTGGATCTCCGGGGTCAGGGCGCCGTAGTTGCCCGCCCATAGCTCCGGGATTCCCTTCGACCTGGCCGCATCCACCATCTCCAGGATCTCGTGGGTCTCGTTGAGGTAGAAGGAGAAGCCCACCACGTCCCATCCTTCCTCCAGCTTCTTCTGATATTCTTCCCAGGTGGGATACTCCAGTATCTCCAGCTCGGGGATATTTTGCTTCAGGAAGCGCAGCCCGAAGGACTGGATCCTGGGCCAGTAGAACCTGAATCTGGACCTGGAGTTGGCGCCGATATAATCGTACGGATCGCCATGATTTTTGTAAACTGTGGTGAATAGCACCCGTGGGGCCATAATTCTCACTCCCTGGCAATAGAAGATTAACTTTACGATCATCGACGACGGCGGGCCACGGCAGCCGGTGGCAGAACAGTTTATAACCGGTGAGGCCTTTCCCCAATCGGATGACGAATGGGGCCATTGAGGTATCGTCCCTCAGCAAGAGGTTCGACGGCACGGTGGCTGTCGACTCTGTGGACCTGACCGTGCAAAAGGGGGAGATCTTCGGCCTTCTGGGGCCAAACGGCGCCGGCAAGAGCACCATCATCAAGATGCTGACCACCATGCTCCAGCCCACCAGCGGCACGGCCCGGGTGTGGGGATTTGACATCGTGAGGGAGAGGTCCAGGGTCCGAAGCTCCATCGGCGTGGTCTTCCAGGACCCAAGCGTCGACGGAAAGCTGACCGCCTACGAGAACCTGGACTTCCACGGCCGCATGTACGCCATGCCCTCAGCCAGGCGAAAGGAGCGGATCTCAGAGGTGCTGGAGCTGGTGGACCTCACCTCCAAGGCCGGGGTGCTGCTGGAGGAGTTCTCCGGGGGCATGAGGCGGAGGCTGGAGATCGCCCGGGGGCTGATGCACCTGCCCCACGTCCTGTTTCTGGACGAGCCCACCCTGGGGCTGGACGCCCAGACCAGGAGGCACATCTGGGACTACGTCAGGGAGATGAACCGCCGGGAGGGGATAACAGTGGTGATCACCACCCACTACATGGACGAGGCGGACGCCCTCTGCGACCGGGTGGCCATAATCGATAACGGCAAGATCGTGGCCATGGACTCCCCGGCCAGCCTGAGGGAGAGCATCGGGGCGGACATCATCTCCTTGCAGGTGGCGGACGGTGAAGACCTGCTCCTCCAGGCTCTGCAGGGCCAGGAGTGGGTCCGATCGGCGGAGTCCTTCAACAGCACCCTGAACCTGGGGGTGGACCATGGCCA
>JAAEEW010000053.1 GCA_013415595.1 Methanosarcinales archaeon
CGCATTGTAGGTAGCCTTGGAGAAGTTCAACGTGGTCCTGGTCTGGCCCTCAGTTCTGGTCCAGACGTCCTTTATTCCTGCCATCTCCATGACCTTTCTGGCCGTCTCTCCAGCTGCCAGGCCCAGGCCTCTGGGCGCCGGGGTCAGGATGATCCGGACGCTGCCTGCGTTGCCCATTACCTCAAAGGGAACCGTGTGAGGCTCGCCGCATCCGCACTCCCAGCTTCCGCATCCGCGCTGGATCTTCAGCATGTTCAGCTTTGCGTTCTCTATGCCCTTCTTTATGGCTGACCCCACCTGAACGTCCCGTCCCTGTCCCAGTCCGATGTATCCGTCCCGGTTTCCGACGATGACGGTGGTCCTGAACTTCACCCTCCGCCCGGAGTCGGTCATCCTCTGGACCATGTTGATGTCCAGAACCTCGTCCTCCAGGCCCGGCAAGAGCATATCCACTAGCTGTGGCTCCTTAATAGGCAAGCCGGATTGTATCGCCTCATCGAAGGTGGTTACCTGGCCCTCATAGACCAGCTGGCCCAGCCTCGTTCTCGGGATCCACTCTTCTTCAGTCTCGTACTCACGCTTTCTATATGTGGCCATAATCTCACCTCAGTATGTTCTCCCGAGCAACCTCGAACTTAGCCACTACGTCAGCTCCTGAAAAGTCCTTTATGTGCTCGCCCCGTATCCTCCCGTCATCAGGGAACACTTCCGGGCTGTGAGGTATCTCTACGCCTGCATCCACCATTCCCTTGAGCGCGGAATAAATCCTGCCGCCCCGGGTGCTGGCATGCAGACCTATGTCCATTATGGCCTCCTGCTGCCCCATGGCCAGCATCTTCTTTCCGAAGAGCAGCCCGGTAAGATAGGCTGCAGGCAGGTTGCCTGTGTTGTGATCGAATCCGTAATCCTTGAGCTCCAGAGAGCTGACGGTAAGGATGGTCTTGTCGCCGCCCATCTCTGCATTGATCAGCTGGATAGTAGTATTCCTGGCGCTCTTCCTGATCACTGCCCTGGGCTTGCGGGATAATATCAGCCTGTATCTTATGTGATAGTTAGTCCTGCCCTCTCTCCTTCTTCGAAAGGGCACTTTGTATCGCGGTCCTGTAGCCAAAGTCTCACTCACTCCTCATGAGGCCTTTTGCCTTGATATAAGCATTGAGATGTGCTGTGCTCCTGTACTCGCCGCCCTTGGCCTTGCGGTAAAGCATCCGGTAGGTGTGACGGTCGATGACCTCAGTCTCCTTCAGCTCCCTGAGCTTCCGGCGAAGAGCCCGGATCTTGGTCATCCACAGCTCCTTCTTGGGAGTGCGGGCCCCTTTGCAGCCCTTTCTGTGACCAGGTCCCTTTCTGTGTCCGTAAGCCCTCTTGGCAGCCCTCACCTTGTACCTGGCGCGGCTGTTGCCCTTCTTGGGATGGACCTTTATGTTCCCGGCCTCGATCTGGGACCGGATATCCTCCCTGGTTATGGCATCGGCGAGCTCTCCGGCCACCTCTGGATCGGGATTGATCCAGACCCGGCTCTTGCCGGAGTTCAGCTCGCTGGCAGCGAGCCGGCGTTGAGTTGTGAAGTCCGGCATCCTACTCGCCTCCCGTCTTGGGGTTGAGGATCTTCAGCTTCATATCCCGAGCCATTGCCTCGATGTCTATTCGCTTCTTCATGCCTATGGTGCTGGCGATGCGCACGGCGCAACCTTCAGCGGTCTGCAGGTCGGACGCGCACCTGACCAGAACCTCCCTCAGGCCGGACGGATGAAATCCCTTGACGGCCTTGGGGCTTCCGTAACCTGGCTTCACCAGGGAGCCCTTGGCGCTGATCTGCCTTCTGAGCTTGTTGTGCAGCCCCCGGGGTTTGCGCCAGCTCTCGCTAAGCTTGACTTTCTTGTGAGAATCGTGACGTCTGAACTCTGGCTTCTTGCCCTTCTGTCTGGCTCTCACCCTGAGCAATCTCTCTGTCATTTGTAAGCCCCCGGTCAATTCTTTTCCACCAGGTATATTCCATCCTGGAATACCCTGATATCGAATCCTCTGACCTTCGTCGCTTGCTCTATGTTCGCCATCGTCTGGCCCACGCTCTCTTTGTTGATGCCCTTGACCAGGACCTCGTCCTTGCTGAGCTCCAGAGTCACTCCGTCCAGAATCCTGGCCGACCGGGACCTCCTCTCGCCGAGGAAGTTGGCGATCACCAGCTCGTTCTGGGCGGCCTTGAGCTGTATGGGGAAGTGGGAGTAAACCACCTTCATCCGATACTCGAAGCCTTCAGTCACACCCTTGATCATGTTTGTAAGGTGGGCAGCAAAGGTTCCGACCGTAGCCCTCTGCAGCTTTCGGTCGATCCGGGCAGTCACCACCAGCTCGGAATTATCCCAGATAATGTGTACCCCGGGATAATTGAAGCGGCGGTTGAGGACTCCCCTGGGACCCTTTATGGTGACATAATCGTTGGCCGCGTCTACCTCTATGCCTTCGGGAATTTCGATCCGTCGTGACACTTCTTTGACCATTTTTGATCACCTCAGTAGACGTATGCCAGCAACTGGCCACCTATATCGCGATCCCTGGCATCCTTGTGGGAGACTACACCCTGACTGGTGCTGAGGATTAGCACGCCGAAGTTCCTCGCCGGGAGAAAACGCTTCTCCCATTTCTCCAGGTCCACGACCTTGGCCGAGAACCGGGGCTTGATGACTCCGCACCTGTTGATCCTGCCCTGAAGCTTGACCTTGAACATCCCCGACTTGCCGTCATCGATGAATTCGAACTCGCCGATGTAGCCTAGATCAGCCATAACCTTCAGGGTGCTTCCGATGAGCTTGGACGCTGGGCTTATGATGCATTCTGCCTTGCCTACGTTCTCCGCATTCTTTATCGTGGACATGGCATCAGCGAGTGGATCTATTAACATGACTTTCACCCTTAAGAATACTTTTCAAAGCCCATTTCCCGGGCGATCTCCCTGAAGCACTGCCTGCACATGTATATGCCGTACTTCCTGATCAGCCCTGGCTTTCTACCACAGCGCCTGCACTGGTTGGCGCCTCTTCCGAAGTTCTTCTTCTTCATGCCGCCTCCACGATCTGCACGCCAAATTTATTCTTGACGTACTCGATTGCATCTCCCGTATTGAGCTTCTGTCTGGATGGAAGCTTGCGGCTGGCGACCCGCCTTCTGGCAATGCGATATCCCGCACGCTTGAGGCAGACGACCACGTCCATGCCGAATATGCCTATCTCCGGGTCGTACTTCATTCCCGGGAAGTCGGTGTGTTCCTCGATCCCGAAGGCGAAGTTGCCTCTCTCGTCGAACTGGCTGGCCCGAAGAACCTTGCCCTGAACTTTCAAGGCCGTTTCAAGGAATGTCTCTGCCTCGCTTCCTCTCAGGGTGAGCTTGGCCCCGATGGGCTCTTTCTTCTTGATTCCGAAGGTGGGAAGTGTCTTCTTGGCGATGGATCGCACCGGGTTGTGGCCGGTTATGGCAGTGAGAATGGTCTCTGCATTTACCAGACGCTGGCCGCTCTCGCCGGTGCCGATATGCACTACCACCTTGTCTATCTTGGGATCCAGCACGGCATTCATTTAATTGCCCCCAGCTTGATCACAGGATCGTTTCTGCCGATCATGAAAACATAATCAACAATGGTCTCGAACTCCTTCTCCCCGGCGATGATGACCCGGTTGGGACTGGAGCTCCGGACTACCTTGATCTCTTTGAGAGTGCCTATCTGACCGGAGTGGCTTCCGCCGACGACCATGGCCAGGTTGCCCACCTCGAAGGGGATCCAGTCCTCAACGTTCTTGTCCGGTATGGAGAGGACCAGTGAATCGTGAGTTCCGTAATTGCCGTTGCCAGGGATGTTTGAGCCGTCGCTCAGGTTGAGCTGGATCTTGTTTCCCTTAAGACAGGTCTTGTTCTCCACCCGGGCCAGCTTTCGCACGTGCCCCGGCTCGAGAAGGCTGGTATAGAAGTGACCCCGGTGATCGACCAGCATCCGGTAGTGCTGACCTAGCGCCGGAACGGATACCACATCGAAAATGCCTACCGGGAACCGGTAATCCTTTCGCTTGGTCCCGTCTACCAGGATGTTGCCCTCGTGGAGTATGCGCTTGGCCTCACGGGAGTTGTCGGCCAGCTTCAGCATGTCCCTGATCACCACTACCAGGGGCAAGCTGCGATCGCTCGAATGGGGGCCTGGATTGGGCCTGGCGATCCACTTGTTGGTCTTCCTGGCGATGGGCCAGTTCCTGGGAATAGTTACCCTCTTCAGATGTCCGCTCATCTAAATCACCTGGAAAAGATCTTCTCTCTCTCTCCATCCTCAAGATCCAGTTCGGTGATCATCACGTTGGATGGATGTACGGGTCTGGGAACTTCAGTTCCATCGGCCCGGAAGTTGCTCACTCCGGCCACCTTGATGGTGCAGCTCTTAAGGTTCACGGCCTCCACCAGACCTTCCACTCCGGCCTGGTCGCCGCGCATTACCTTGACTGTGTCGCCCTTCTTGACCTGAGCGCAGCGCTTTCCGTGCTCCTTTCTAAGCGCCGGACTCAGGTGAGCGTGCATGTAGCCCTGTCTCTTGTGCAGAGGGGCGTTGTACCGCTCTTTTCTCTGTTTTCTTGGTTGCTTGCTGTTCATATTATCCCACGTATCATCTACACTATGGTCGAGGCAGCGGAGGCGATCTTTCCAAATCGCTCTGCCACTTCTCTGGCCACCGGCCCTTTGATCTCCGACCCCTTGGGGACGCCGTCATCATCGGTTATCACCGCAGCATTGTCCTCGAACTTGACCCGAAGGCCGTCCGGCCTGCGAAACTCCTTCTTCTGTCTGACGATGACTGCCTTGAAGATCTGTTTTCTCATCTCTGGCGTGCCTTTCTTCACCGAGACTATAACCATATCGCCAATGCCTGCGCAAGGCTGTCTGTTCTTCACTCCGCGGTACTTCTTTACTGCTACCACGAAGAGAGTCCTGGCCCCGGTGTTGTCCACGCAGTCCAGGTAAGTCCCGGTGTTTATAGCCCTCGGTATGGTTGCCTTATGTCCCCTCATTTGAGGACCTCCAGCACCACAAAGGACTTGGTCTTGCTAAGTGGCCTGCACTCAGCAATCTTGACCCGGTCTCCACTCCTGGCCCCCACACAGGGGGGATTGTGGACGTGGATCTTCGATTGCTTCTTCTCGTAACGTTCGTACTTGGCCAACTTCTTCTCGTACTCTCTCTTAACTACCACGGTGTTTGCCATCTTATCGCTGACCACGATTCCGTCAAGCACCTGGCCGCGGACAGAAAGGCTGCCGTGGAAGGGACAGTTGGGATCGCTACAGTCCGACTTAGGCGGGCTCACGTCCAGTCCGATATCCCTCATAATTTCCACCTCGATCTCTGCATTCTCTTACTTATTCGGTTCTCGGGTTGTGAGATTAATACAGAACCTGCCACCCTCACCCTCTGCCCGGAGGGCAGGGTGAAGATCAGGCTCGTCTCTGCCTTTGGGACGCGTTTCTCTCCGCGCGGCGTCTCGATCAGGATCGTGTTTCGGGTCTCATCGACCACCCGACCACTGATCCCGACCAGGCAGGGGTTAGATCCTCCGGCCACATCCACCCCTAAGCCTATCAGCTCATGCCTGGCGATGTTGTCGGGTCTCTCTATCACCTGCTACGCTCCCTCTGGACTGTCTTGATCCGGGCTATGGTCCGGCGGATGTCCTTTAGAAGCCCTGGCTTCTCCGGTGCACCGCCTGCCGTGACCACGCCTCTCTCCCGGATGAGCTCGGTTTGAAGCTCGTGCAGCTCGTCTGCCAGCTCATCCGCGCTCATATTTCTCAGCTCGTCGATCTTGAATATAGCCATATTACGCCACCATCATGGGATTTTCAGATCGTCTCTTCGGATGCTTCGTCCGAGGATGGTGTCTGGCTCTCCTGCGATTCGGAGGGGGCAGCCTCTTTTTCGTCAGCCGCGTTCTCCACCGGAGCTATGTCGGTCTGAGTGGGCTCTTCTGCCTCGGCCGGTTCCTCTGCTTCCGCTGGGCTCTCTGCCTCGGCTGGCTTCTCCACCGGAGCGTCCAGGAGCTTGTCCAGCTCGCTCTTGGGCTCTTCGACCTTCTCCTCAGCCCTGGGCTCTGCCGGCTTCTCTTCCCGGGGAGCTGGGGCTGGAGGCAGGGGCTTTTCTTCCGGAGGCTCAACAAGAGGCGGTTTCACATGGAAGGCATCGGGCAGTATGGCGTCTGGTGCGACTATCCTCACCTGGCAGCCTATGGTGCCCAGCTTCTTGATGGCTACGGAGTAGCCCTTGTCCACGATCTCGTCGGCCGGCTTGCCGGAGTGCTTGATGTACCCCTTCAGGAACTTCTCAGTCCTGGACCGGGGGCCGGTGAGCTTGCCGCTCAGAATTATCTCGCACCCCAGTGCGCCGCTCTCCATGACCCGGCGAAGCGTCGACTGGCCTGCCTTGCGGAAGTACCATCCCCGTTCCAGTGAGCTGGCCAGCCTGCTGGCCACCACCTGGGCGTTGAGATCTCCCCGGCCGACGTCCTGGACGTCGATCTGGGGGTTATCCAGCCGGAACTTCCGGTCCAGATCCCTGGTGATCTTTCGAATCTGCTTTCCGCCCTTTCCGATGACCATTCCCGGCTTCTCGGCGTAAACGGTAATCTGAGTCCCCATGGGGGTCCGGTTCATGACCATTCCGCCATACCCGGCCCGCTCCAGCTCTTTGGTGAGATATTCGTTCACCAGAGCCTTAGTAAAGCCGTCCTGGACGAACTTCTTCTCCACGGCCATAGTTAGCTCACCTCCTTCAAGACCATCTCGATGGACACGGTCTCGGTGTTCTTTGGAGTAGCCCGGCCCATGGCTCTGGGCATCCATCCCCGGATAGTTCTGCCCTTCTTGGTGTTGGCCATGAGGACCTGCAGTCGCTCCTTCTCCAGGCCCTTGTACTCGGCGTTGCCGATGGCATTCACCAGCACATCCAGCGTGGCCTTGGCGGCCTTCTGGGGGTACCTGCCTGAGCACCAGCCGATCAGTCCCTTTCTGTGACCAACGTTCTTGTTGTAGCGCTTGAAGGGGACAGCCCTCTTGAGCAGGATGACATCCTCCAGGAATGTCCTGGCTTCAGTGGCCTTCATGCCCCGAATGGCGTTGCAGATCTCCCGGGCGTGCTTTGGAGAGATGTGGAGCTCGTTGGACATAGCCCTGGAGGACCTCTCCGGGGGCTCGATTGAATAATTAAGTCTTCCCAAGATCACACCTCACTTCAGCGGCACGAACTTGCTCGACCTGGTGGCACCGACGCCTGCAGCGCCGTGAGAGACCCGTCCCCTGGAGAGGGCGAACTCTCCGAAGTAGTGACCGATCATCTCGGGGATTATCTCCACCTTCTCGAAGCCCTTGCCGTTGTGTATCTCCACCTTTTTGCCCACCATCTCCGGAAGAACGATCATGTCCCGCAGATGGGTCCTGGCGCTATCCTTGGCCTTGAACCGTGTCTGGAACTTCTTGTGCTCCTTGGACAGCCCCCGTTTTAGGGTCCTCCTCTGACGCGCAGGGAGGAGCGCTATAACTTCTTCCGCGCTCATCTTTACCAGGTCTGCAGTCTTGTAGCCCCGGTAAGTGAACTCTTCCTTCCTCTTTGGAAGCTTAGATGCTGATTTCTTTGCCAATGCTTCAGTCCTCCTCTAGCGCTTTCCGGTTCTCCTGGCGGCAATAGACCCAACCTTTCGTCCGGGCGGGGTATTCCTGCTGACCGTCTTTGGCCTTCCGGGGTGCTGACGCCCACCGCCACCGAACGGGTGGTCTACGGCGTTCATGGCTACACCTCTTACCCTAGGCCACTTGACGGCCTTGGACCGGTATTTGTGGAAGCTCTTTCCGGCCTTGACCAGGGGTTTGTCGGTCCTGCCTCCACCGGCTACCACGCCAATGGTGGCCAGACAGCCCTTGTTAAGCCACTTCATCTCTCCGCTGGGCAGCTGAACCACGGTCTTGCCTGCGTCGTGGGCTATCAGTATGCAGTAAACGCCACTGGACCGGGCAAACTGACCTCCCGAACCTGGCTTGGACTCCACGTTGCAGATGGGAACACCTTCCGGGATCTGTCCCAGAGGAAGGGTGTTTCCGGTACGAATCTCAGCCGTGGGCCCACAGGATATCTCCTGCCCCTCGCAAATTCCTTCCGTGGCCAGGACGAACTTGTCCTCGCCGTCATCCAGCGTGACCAGGGCCACAGGAGCGGTCCTGGCTGGATCGTGCATCAGATCCCTGACCACACCGTGAACGGTCTCCTTTTCGTCAATCTTGATGTGAGTGATATTGGCCCGGTATCTGTGAGAGGGAGCGCGATATGTGGGGGATCCCCGGCCTCTGTTCTGTGATATGATTCTCTTTCCCATTGATACCACCTTATAGCAGGCCTAGCCTTGTTGCCAGCTCGTTTGCGCTCTTCTCCCCGGCCAGCTTGACTACTGCCTTCTTCATGCCGGTGGAGGTGATCATGGTCCTTACCGCCACCACCTCGATATCGTAGAGCTCCTCGAGCTCCTTCTTGATATCGGACTTGGTGGCTTTGATGTTGACCAGGAACTCCAGAGTGTTGCCGGAATCTATCATCCCGGTGACCTTCTCAGTGACGTAGGGACTCTTGATGATCATTTCTTATCACCCAGCCACTTCAATGAGGATTCAGTCCACAGGGTGAGCCGTCCCGCGTGGGTTCCAGGAGCCAGCATCTCGGCGTTCAGCCGGTCCACGGAGGTGACGTCCACCCCGGGAAGGTTCCTGGCGGCCTTTACTATGCCCTGATCCTGTGAGTACACTATCAGCAAGCTCTTGGGCTGCTTGAAGCGCCTGCCCCGGATCTTGCCCCGGCCGGCCCTGACCTTCTTTCCGTCCTTCGCCCGCTCCACATCGGACCACAGCCCACTGGCCATCAGGAATTTCATGACCTCGGCCGTGGTCTTGAGGCTCTCGAATCCCGACTGGACTACGAAGGGCACATCTCCGGAGAACCGGTGGCCTCTGGCAGCTACCAGGTCGGCGTTGACCGTTGCGGCGATGGCCGATCTGATGGCCTTTCGCCTCTCCTTAATGTTGATCTTCTCAGTCCTGTCGGCCTCGGGGACCGGAGGATGAGAGGCCCTTCCGCCCCTGGCCATGGGAATGCCTGCCGCTCTTCTGCCGTTGATGACCCTGGGCACCCTGGACACGCCGTGTCCCGGCCCCCAGGAACGGGCGGAGGTGTTCATTCCAGCATAAAAGTGAGGACCGTAGGGCTGAAGCCGGTTGGCCTGCATGGCTAATACGGCCTTCTTAATGAGGTCGGGTCGGTACTCCTCCTCGAACACCGGAGGAAGCTCGATCTCTCCCGCCGGACTTCCCGACAGATCAATAACCTTCGCCTTCATCACAATCCCTGCTTAGACTCCTTGCTCATGTGGACGATCTGGGGCGCCTTGAAAGCGTCAGGCCCGGGCCTGATGGCACGCCTCATGCGCACAAGCCTCTTGACCGGACCTGGCAGGCTTCCCTGAATAATGACATAATCGTTGCGCACCATGCCGTATCCAGTAAATCCACCTTCGGGAGTTATGTCCGTCCCGTTCGATCCCACTGCCAGAATCCTCTTGTTGAACTCAGTGCGCTGGTGATAACCAGTCTGACCAAGCTGGGGGACCCTCCAGCTAACCCTGGCCGGGGTCCACGGTCCCAGGTTGCCCACGTGTCTGAGCTTGCCGGTGCGGGCGTGCTTCCTCTTCTGAAGCATGATGCCCCAACGCTTTACCGGACCCTGGGTTCCCTTTCCCTTGGTGACCGCGGATACGTCTATTACATCGCCGAGGCCGAATATGCTGGTCATGGGAACCTGGTTGCCAAGGAGCGCCCAGGCTGCATCCAGCCTCTGGGAAATAGATCCGCCGTTGACCGATATCTCCATCAGATCAGGCTTCTTCTTGGGAATTCCGGAGACCAGCCTGGGATTGGTATGAGCCAGAACCCTGACTTCGCACAGGCTGTCGGCAATAGAGGATAGATCATCAATTGAGCTGCCCCTCTTGGCCTTGGGTGCAGTCAGGGCCAGGGCCAGATCAGGGCTCAGGTTCTCCGCCCAGCTCTCTCCAGCCGGCCTCATGCCGCCGTTGTAATTCTCATAAACACGCACCGCTGCCACGTTCATGGGCGGTGCCTCCAACACTGTTACAGGCACGCTTATTTCCATGCCCTCGGTGAGGCTTCTCGGCCTATCGTCGATCATTATGATGTGGGTCATGCCAGCCTTATACCCGGCAAAGCCAGCCATACTGACCTTCTCTTCATCAGCGGTCCAGCACCTTACTCTGGGAACCTCACTCTTTGCCCTCTTTCTCGGGCTGAAGGCCAGCGAACCCCGCCTCGGTCGGTGTATCTTCGCCATTTACTCCTCCAAGCGCAACAGGTTTAGCAGTGCAAGAGTGGCGAATACCGCCTCCTCTACGCGAACTGTCTCTGCTCCCTGGTGCGGAATGGTGTTGATCATGCAACATCTTTCCAGCATCCCCTGACTCAAGAACGCATCAACGCCTCTTGCCGGGGAGCCGAACATCACCGCTAGGCCGCTTTTGCTTGATTTTTCTATTTCCTGCAGGAGCCGGACGTCCACTAGACGCCCCTTGCGGGAAGTTGCCACCACGAACAGGTCCCTGGAGCGGATGTAGCTCTCTGGACTATCTGTGGAGACCGTCTCGTAACCCCAGTAACCTGGAATCTCCTTCCGGTCTACTTGCTCAGCGGCGAGCGGGTTCAGCGAAAAGATCCTGACATTCAAGCGCTGCCCCACTTTTACCTCTTCACGGGTACGCAGGGGCACTGGGCGATCGCTTCCGATTTCCACCCATGCGCCGCCATCAGATCCGACGCTTTCTGCGACAACTCCGACTCTGAACTCGCCGATCTTGAGCGTTGAGCTCTTTGAGTTCACGGGATGATGAGCCGTCCTCAGGGGCGGAAGCTGTCCCACATGGCTTAGCTCCCTCCTGCGAGGGAACAGGGCCTTTCTCCGGTACTGCGGAGTTTCCATATACCGCAATATCAGGCTAATGAACCGGGTGTCGTCGTAATCGCTGTCGCGATATATTACGATCCGGTCTATGCGGAACACTGCTGCTGCCCGGGCAATCAGCCCAACCTTGAGCGTCCTCTGACGCATGTCCGCCGTCTCCATTGTGTAGGACGACGGAATGAGTATGGACCTCTCGCCACGACTGCTCATCAGATGTCTGCCCCCTCAAGGAAATTGCTTATATAAAAAGCTTTGTAGCTGGCCTCTTCCGCCGCCCGATGCAGATCAGCCGTCTGTTTTGCCGGAGCCTTCTCCCCCGGGGCGAAGAGTGGGGCCGTCCCCGGGGTGAGGCTACCAGAGATGGTGCTGGCCAGAAAAATTCTCACCGATACATGGGCTTGAACGTCCGGGGGTCCAGAGATAGACGGGTCTCGCAATAGCTGCAGATGGTCTCCAGGGAAGTTCCCCGGGACAGAGCACGATCCACCTCCTCCTGGGGGGTGAGATACTGGGTCATCTCCTCTCCACATACAATACACCTCACCTTGAGCCACTCCAGCCTGGTCAGGAAGCGCAGGGTCCTGATCACCACCCCCACCGCATTCTCGAACTCCGCAGACCTGAATACCACCGGCTGGAGGTGGCTGATCAGGAAGGGCAGCTCCTCGCCCTCCTCCAGCAGGGGGACGATCAGCCGTTCCAGGCCCCTGGCAAAGCCCATCTCCTGGTTGACGGTGCGGGACAGCACTCCGTTGGTGGTGAGCAGGGGAATCAGGCAATCCGAGTTCCTGATGCCGTAGGCCACCCCCTCCGACCGGGATATGCCCTTGCAGCGGCGGTGCATGGAGACGTAGCTATCCAGTCCCACCCTCCACAGGGCCTCAGCCAGCTCCTCTGCCAGGCCCTGGTCTTCAGAATCGTGACTGATATACAATTTGTTGATCATAGATGTCCCTGGCGGTGCCTGGAATCTCGCCGCCAATTCTCAACTCAGGCCTTATCTTATGAGAATTGCTCTCATCTTATGAGAATTGCTCAGGTAATAGGGGCCGGGGTGGTTATAAGCCTGCCGGGAAGGCAAAAGGCCTGCTTCACCCCTGCTTTAGGCCCTTCTCGACCAATCGCTTCACCGCCACAAACAGCCCCCATCCTGCCCGGGGGTCACTCCTCTGGGGCCAGCTCCACGTGAATGCTGTCAAGCAGCCTGTCCTTCACCTCCTGGGTGGAGCAGGATGCCAGGGCCACCTGGACCGTGCCCGTTTTGCCCTCCGGAGAGACGCCCTCGTCCGGCCAGTATCCGGCTGACATCCACTTCCTGCCCGAGGGGGCGCTGCCAAAGGCCACCACTCCGCTGTGGCCGTCGATGGTCCTCTCCCCGGAGGTAACGTCGGTGCAGCCCAGGAAGGTCTTCAGGTGACCCTCGGCCAGGTCCTTCAAGCCGGCGGTGGTCACCATCCTCTGATCCTGGTAGCCGGTTATGACGATCATGGTGGCGCTGTCGCTATGGTTGAGCCACACCTGGTACATGGAAAAAGCGGCCCCGTCGCCGGACTGGCCCGGCAATGGGCCGATCACTTTTGTCTCCGGCTCCTGGCCGTTCATGTCCAGAGATACGCTGTAAGGACCGGCATCGAAGTCTACACCCACCGCCCCTGCAGTCAGGATAAATATGGCTGACATGGATAGGGCTGACAGTAATATGACAGACGATAATGGCCTCATGCCAAACACCCTAAACTAATATAGAATCAATTTTCTCCTTTATAGCCTTAATTGCCAGAGGATGGTCGTTCCAGGCCCCCACATTTTCCAGGATGACCTCCCCGGGAATCCTGGCTTTGCTTACCAGCTCCGGTACATCGAACTGGCTGTGGATGCTGTCGGCGCTGATGGCTGCAGAGAAATAAAGCACCCTCTTTACCCCTCTGCGGACCATCTCCTCCACCGCCCGGGCCGGCCGGGGCTCTTTGAACTCCATCCAGGCCAGGGCCAGGTTCTCCCGGGGGTAGCCGTCCTCCACGAAGAGCTCCAGTATCTCCTGCCTGAAGGCCAGCTCCTGCTCCGTCTCGGTGGGGAATATGCGGTCCCACTGGTCCGGCTGGCCGTGGCCCACCAGCAGCACCCCGGCCCGGGAGCGGTCCGCGCTTCCCAGGACCTGGTTGGCCCGCTCCAGGAACATGCTGTGCAGAGTCCTGGAATCCCAGAGGGGTCCGGTGAAGTGCAGAGGAACGATGTGACCTTCAGGCAGCACGGCCCGGATTATCTCTCTCCCCTCGGCGGTGTGGTTGGAGATGGTGAGAAACACCTCGCTGACGATTATCCTGCTGGCCCCGTCGTTCAGGGCCCTGACCACCGCCTGGTCCGGCCGGGGACGGTCGTCCAGGAAGGACAGGTAGAACCTGGTGGTCAGGTCTCCCTCCTCCCGGAAGGCCCGCTCCAGGCACTCCATCATCCGCTGGTGCATTTGGCGGTGCCGGCTTCCTCCGGTGTGCAGGTATTTCTGTCGCAGCCGGTAGAGGAAGAAGGGCCGAAGGGGGCGGGGCACGAAAGGTATCTGGTCCTCATCGAACTCCCGGAACTGGTTGATCCAGCCTATGGGATCGTAGACCTCCGGCTCCCCGTGGGCGAAGTATATTACTGCGGCATGGCCGAGACCCGGATCGTCCGGGGAGCGGGTGAGCGCCGGCAGGTCCCCCCGGTCTTTCCGGGAGAGCACCCGGCGGCTCATGGCCATGAAGCCTGCCAGGAAGAGGGCCAGGCTGGAGGGGACGGCCAGCAGGGCCCCTCCCTCCAGGATGGACCGGGCCAGGGCGGCCAGCAGGAGGAGGAAGGAGAGAAGGGCCAGGCCGAGGGAGAGACGCATCTCCTGGACGGAGACGGTCAGGTACCTCACCAGGAGAATCCCGGCGACGAAGGCCAGGGCCAGGGTAAGGATCATAGGCAGCAGTGTCAGGGTCAGAGGCAAGCCTCCTCCATGATCAGCACCTCGCCCCTGTAGCCGTCCACTCCCACCAGGGTGCCTTCCTCGATCAGACAGGCTCCAGGGACGGAGAGCACCGCCGGAATGCCGTACTCCCGGGCCACGATGGAGCAGTGAGATAGAAGGCCGCCCGATTCGGAGACCAGGGCCCCGGCCAAGACGAACAGGGGTGTCAAGCCCACGTCCGAGTGGGAGACCACCAGCACGTCGCCTTCCTTCAGCCGGGGCATGTCCTCCAGGCCTCTCACCACCCTGACCGGCCCCTGATGGTATCCCCGGGAGGTGGCCAGGCCCTTAAGCCGCCGGGATGGTGGGGCCCTGGAGATGGGCGGGGGATGCTCCCCGTAGACCGTCTCCGGGACGGTCGCCTCCCGGTTGGCGGCCATCTCCTCTCTTCGCTCCCGCACCCTTTGCCGGAGATCCTGGTCGACGGTCCCAGATCTCACGACCTCCTCCACCTCATCCAGCCGGAGGTAGAATATGTCCCCGGCCTGCTCCAGGCCCGCCTCCTGCAAGAGCCCGTCCAGGTGGAGGAAGTAGGGGCGAAAGAGGCTGTAGCCGTAGGTGTAAAGGAAGCTCACCCTGTCCCGCTGCTCCGACAGCCTCTGCACAGTCCGAAAGCCCGGGCGAAGGAGGACCGGCCCGGGAGCTGCGGGGCCAGCATGGCGGCGGACTGTGGAGGAGGGGGCCGCCTGGAGGATCGTTCTGTGCACCTGGCCAGGGGTCTCTCGCCACTGGGGGATGAAGAAGTCGTTCCCGGAGCTGCTGAGATGGCCGAAGTCCCGCAGGAAGGCCATTTCTGCGGCCTCCAGCTCTCCCCCGCCGGATGGCCCTCCCCCCAACCAGGCAGAATCGTCTATCTCCGGCCTATCCTCCTCCGGCCTATCCTCCGGGGACTTTGAGCTGCATAAGCTGCATATATTTCTGAGCTCTTCCATTCGCCAGGCAGGATCGATCTTTCGGGAGGCGGGAGTGGACAGGTCCAGGCCCTCCAGCTCCAGCCCCGCCCACTTCAGCAGCCTGCTGCATAGCCCCAGAGCCAGAGGGGCCAGGATGTTCAGGCGGGCGGCCTCCCGGTCCATCTCCATCAACCTGTGGACCCTGGCCAGGGACTCTTCCCGGCCCAGGCCGCCGGGATCGACGTCCAGGAGGCGGTAGCGCCATTCCAGGTCGGCCAGCCGCCGGTCCATCTCCCCAAAGGTCCTGCGGCATTCCAGGGCCAGGTGCAGCAGGTTGGGAAGGCGGCGAAGCACAGGCAGGCCGGGCCGCAGCCGGGGCCGCCCCTCCTCCACCCCCAGCAGGAGCTCCACCGACTGCCGGGGCATGCCCAGGAGCTGGAAGATGTCCCCCACCACGCCCATGTTGAAGTAGGCCCGGTTGTAAAACAGCCGGGACAGGTCCTCTATCTCCAGGGACTCTGCCCGCTCCCCGATGAGCTGGACCAGCAGCCTCTTCCAGGAGCTGTTCACCACCTGGACGTTTACCGACCAGACCAGGGGGGTGATGCAGCCGGGCAGAAACTCCCGGGCCATGCGGCTGGAATAGACGTTTTTGCTTTGCAAAGCGGTGATCTCCCGGGCCTGCAGCCAGCAGAGGGACTCCCTGAAGGCCCATTCCAGGTCCAGGGGGGCCTTAAACCGCCTGGCCAGGCGGAGGGACTCCCCGGCCACCTCCAGGACGACCTGATCTGCCAATCGGCGGGCCTCATCCGGCCAGTCGTCCAGGCCAGGAGGCTTTGCCACCTCACCCTCCCGGCAGACCCACCGGGCCGGGGTCCGGCCTTCCTGGACCAGGGCATCTCCCTGTCCCGGCAGGGCCTCCACCACCACTTCGTCCGCCCGGGTCACCGGATTTCTGGTTAATGCCACTCCGGAGAGGACGGGCTGCACCATCTCCTGCACTATCACCCCCATGGAGGGGCCGGCTGCACGGCCCATTCTCGACAGGTAGGCCTGGGCCCGCCCTCCCCCGGCCGATTCCCATACCCTCTCCACGGCCTGCAGCGTCTCCTCCAGGCCGGAGACGTTGAGGACGCTCTCGAACTGCCCGGCGCAGGAGCTGGATGGGGTGTCCTCTACGTCAGCCGACGAGCGAACTGCGTAGCTCCTGCCCGGGGCGATCGCTCGACGAAGCTCCCCCCTCAGGGCTGGTATGACCTCCAGGCCGCTCTGGCGGTCCCGGTAGCACCGGCAGGTCACGGCGTAGCTGCGGGGGATGGGAAATCCCCAGGACTTCAGCCGTCCCAGCCGGGCGGCCTTGTTCCCCGCCGATCCGTCCACCACCGCCTCGATGGCTTTCAGGTACCTGGCCATAGACCTTTCAACCTCTCTACAATACGGGCGTGAGCGAACTCGTCCCGGCGGCGGTCGTAGCGCAGGACGCAAAGCAACGCGGCAAAGCAGCCAAAGGCCACCAGCCCGGGGCTTCGTTCCACCAGCAGGAGGACGGGAGGCATGGCCAGGTAGGAGCCGACGGTGGAATAGCGGGTCTGCTCCGTGGCCAGCGTCAGCGCCACCCACAGCCCGGCCAGGATCAGGCCGGAGCGGGGAGCCAGCAGCGCCAGGGTCCAGATGACCACCGTGGCCCCCATCCCTCCCCGGCCCCGGAGAAATAGGGAGAACTGGGTGCCCAGGAGGGCGGCGGCTATGAAGAGAAGGGCGGCCTCCCTGCTCCCCTGGAAGCGAGCCCCGGCTGCAGCCAGGGGGAGCAGGACCTTGGACCCCTCCCCGGCCACGGCCAGAAGGCCGGTCAGGACACCCCCCGCCCCAAAGGCGTTGGCCACGCTGACGTTTCCCGATCTGCAGTTCTGGATCATGGCTCCCTTCACCACGTAGGTGGCAACCATCGGGAAGGGGATCGAGCCGTAGAGGTAGAAGATCAGGACGAACATAAGCTCGCTAACGGCGAATTCCCCCGGGAAAGACGGCATGGACGGATGGATGGACGGATGGATGCGGCCCTGCTGGAAGTGTCATTCGAAATAGCTGTGCCAGGCTGGTCCAGGAGGCGGCCAGCCCTGAAGACTGAAAAGACGGCAATTTGACCATCTTTAATAATTAATATTCGTTCGTCGTTTGCTTAAATGATTTTCGGAGAAGATCCCGGCATGGCATGAGCTATGCTTCTCGAAAAGATATGGAAAAGGAGTCCCGAGATTTAAAATTCGGATCTGCAAAATTAGCTGCAGTAGGGCTCTATTCTGTGGGCTTCATTCTGGAGCTTGATGCCGAGTCCTGGAGGCAGGGGCCATTATCCAGTCGGGGGCGATGGGGTGGCAGATGAGGAGGATGGGGGGAGGAAGGGCCCCGGGCAGGATGAAAGGGGTGAGAAGGAGAGTGAAAGGGGAGAGAAAGGACGAGAGCGGGGCGGGGAGGTTTTCGAGCAAAGAATAGGGCAAAAAGGGAAGGAAAAAGGATTGCCAGGGCTAGAGCAGAATGGCTGAAGGGTCCAGAAGTCCTTCCGGCCGCTCTTCGGCGAACCAGTTGCCCCCGGAGTAGCTGCGGTCCGCAAGCAAAGAGTCCTCCCAGGAGGAGTAGAGCTCCAGGTGAAGCATGCTGCTGCATCCGCCGTCCCGCAGCCTCTGGATGTAGGGCGGAGCCTCATCGCCGATGGCCTCCGGATTCAGGACCTGCCCCACCTGGCCCAGGAGATCCCCGGTCCGGACCTGGTCCCCGGGGGCAGCAGCCAGCCTCTCCAGCTCGGCATAGTTGAGCACCCGGCCGTCCTGGCCCTGGACCAGGATGTAGAAGGTGGCGTTCCAGTAGGCCGTCCGCCGGGGGGAGGTGAACACCCCCACCTCCAGCACCAGACCGTCCTCCACCGAGGCCACCGGGCTTCCCCGGGCGGCGTAGAGGTCCACCCCGCAGTGGCGGCGGTCTATGCGGTCCTCCCAGAAGGAGCCAGGGCCGGAGGTGGGGACGTCTCTGTGGCTGCTGGATGGCAGGGGCCAGGATCTCATCGCCCCTACCCAGGAGGGCAGCGATGAAATATGTTTTCCTTTCCCCACCTGAGGGCCTCCCCCCAGCTCCACCCTGAGGTCCTACTTCAGGGCCTGGCCGCAGGAGTGTCTGGCCCGGCACCCCCCGCACTTCCTCCGGGAGCCGTGGTTCCTGGCGGCCCCGCCCTCCAAAAGACACTCCCGCATCTCCCTCAGGGTGGAGAGGAGCCGCTCCCTGGTGGAGCCGTCGAAATCCACCCGGTGCTGCACTCCGTCGGCATAGACCAGCATCCCGAAGGGCACCTTCAGCCCGTAGCTCTCCTCGATCAGCAGAGAGTAAGCCGCGAGCTGCATCACGTGGCCGGGGTGGGGCTCCCGGGCCCGGCTGCTCTTGACCTCCACCGGGATCAGGGTGCCGTCCTTTCCCCGCACGATGTAGTCCGGCTTTCCGGATAGCTGCCACTGACGGGAGAATAGGGCCTTTCCCGGTCGGTCCAGATCGGAGTAGACCACCTGGCCCCGGGGGATGCCGTACTCCCTCCTCCGCCGGGAGGCAGAGGCCCTCTGACCTGCAGAGGCCAGGAAGAGGAGGAGGGAGAGGACCAGAAGCAGGGAGACGGCCAGGAGGATCACCGGAACCACCACAGCACCCCCGCAGCCAGGGCCAGGGAGAGGAGGCCAAGGGAGGCCAGCCACCTGGACCTGCGCTCCTCTCTGTGCACCTGGCCGATCATCCGCCCGACCTGGGCATGCCTGGCCAGCCCGGCCTCCCGCCGCCTGGACCGGGGAGCAAAGAGCAGACGCAGGCGGCTTAAAAGCCCCCGCCTGGCAGGGCCGCATCTCCCGGTGTACCAGGCCAGGGGGCAGAAGGTGTACTCGGCGACCTCGGTGGCGGTCAGGACCTGGCCTTTGGGCTTGCGTCTGTCCATTCGTCCCTTTAAATGATGGTGGAACATATAAAATTATCGGGAGCGCTGCCATCCCACCACCGCCCCCCCGCAGCGCCCATCCCTGGAAGGCAGGAGACGTCCCACCTCCGATGCCTGCATTCTGTGATCCCCCGACCTCCCCCAGGAAGGGGCGGGGCCGCTGCCTGGAGGGAGAGGCCGGAGACTTTGGGGGGCGGAAAGATACAAATCGTTTCAGCTACCAGGGCCAGCCGGATAGGCAGCAGGGGCCACGGGTCTAAAAGCCGGAGACAAAAAGTTCCCGAAGTGCAGGAATCGCGGCTGCCGGCTGCCAGGGGTTGAGGTCGGGATGCCAGCAACAGAGCCCTCGCCGGGAATAAGGGTCCCCCTGAGAAAGGGAGAGGCCTTCAGGAAGGCACTGGTGAGCGGGGGGGCTCTGGATCCCTCCCGCAAGGTCTGCTCCGATCGGAATTACGTCTACCTCCCGGTGAAGGAACTGGACCGGGAGAGCCTGCAGCTCATCGCCGGCCTGGGAGAGTATGAGCCGATAAGCCATCAGTTCGCCATGGACCGGCGCAGGGTGACGGTGGAGGACCTTTTGGGCCGGAGGACCACCTACGAGGTGGTGGGCGATATCGCCATTGTGGAGGACCCGGAGGAGAAGAGGGCGGCAGAGGCCATAATGGCCGTTCATCATAGCGTTCGCACCGCCATAGCTCCGGAATCCGAGGTGGAGGGGGAGTTTCGGACCCGCAGGTTCAGGCACGTGGCCGGAGAGGAGAGGACCACCACCACTCACCGGGAGCACGGCCTGCAGTACCGGATCGACCTGCAGGGCGCCTACTTCACCCCCCGCCTGGGCACAGAGCGCCTGCGGGTGGCAGAGCAGATCGAGCCCGGCCAGACCGTCCTGGACATGTTCGCCGGGGTGGGGCCCTTCGCCCTGCTCTATGCCAGGAGGGGGGCCAGGGTGGTGGCCGTGGACAAGAATCCGGTGGCAGTGAGCTATCTCCGGGAGAACGCCCGTTTGAACAGGCTGGAGGTGGAGATCCGGGAGGGGGATGCCGCTGCCCTGGCCCTGGAATTTCGGGACAGCATGGACCGGGTGATAATGAACCTCCCCCACTGTGCATCCCGGTTCCTGGAGCCGGCCATGCTCGCCGCTAAAGACGGGGGGGTGATCCACTACTACACCTTCGCTCCGGACGACGACCTCTACCGGGACAGGAAGGTCGTCGAGGAGGCCGCCGTGCGCCTGGGTTTCAGGGTGGAGTTCCTCTATCAGGGCGTGGTGAGGAGCTACTCGCCGCGACAGTCCAACGTGGTCCTGGACTTCCAGGTGGTGAAGTCAGGAGTTACGTCGATTGCCATAAAGGGATCGCGCAACTGAGGTCCTCGATCTCTCCGGGAGGCATTTTAAATTGAGAATATTCCTGGAGATATTTGGTCGTGTCGGTTGGGAACTGAATAGTTTATATACTTTTAGCCACATATTAGCTACTCGGGAGTAGCTATGCAGTTGGAATTAGACCTATCGGAATTCTGGTGTTGGAATGCAGATTGCCCAACCTA
>JAAEEW010000054.1 GCA_013415595.1 Methanosarcinales archaeon
CCTGAGGATGGATGCCTGAGGATGGATGCCTGAGGATGGATGCCTGAGGATGGATGCCTGAGGATGGAAGCCACAAAGGAAGAAGTCAGATGAACATGAGCCCTGTGTAAGAGTCCGAAGAGATGTCCCGATGAAAATTCCAGATCAGAAGAGTCCCCGGGGGAGCGGACGAGAGCTTGATCGATGAATCCCGGCTGGGAGGGGCGATTTGCACCGCGGGAGATCGCCCCCCTGGAGGGAGATGACGGACTCTGGATCAAAGGGTGATCAGGGCATCAGCGACAGGCGGATCGGACTCCCGTTTCCCGGAAGGCATTGATGGCCCGGGCGCAGTTGGACAGCAGGCCGGAGGCCATCTCCTGGCTGGGCCAGGACCCCAGGCCGCAGTCCGGACCGGCGCACCTTATCCGCTCTCCGAAGAGCCCGACGGACCGCTCCAGACGGTCCTGGATCATCCGGGGAGACTCCAGGGCCAGCACCTCCTTTTCCAGCAACTGCGGCTCTCTCCACAGGTTTCTTCCCAGGCGGTCGTTCAGCCCTGCGGCCATGCTGAGGATGTCGGTCCTGGCGATTCCCGCCCGCAGGTAGCTGTCCGTCTCCTCCAGGACCTTCTTGTCGATCAGCTTCAGGTAGTCGGGGTGAGATGCCGACTCTACTCCGATGACGTTGATGTGGGGGACCCGGCAGCACAGCTCGGCGTAGAGGGGGGAGTGCAGGTGGACCTCGCAGTCCAGGCCCCGGCAGGGGGCGCTGGCCATCTCCAGGGCGGCGATCAGCTCGTCCTCGTCGAAGATCACGCTGGGGCTGATGCCCAGGCTTGGCTCGTCGATGGAGGCGATGGTCATGCAGATGCCCCTCTCCCGGGCCTGCTCCAGGAAGCGGGCCACGCTTTGGGCCAGGTTGTAGAGCACATCGGTGTACCTGGTGGCTCCGAAGACGGACAGGTACAGCTCCACCGGCCCGGTGACGCAGACCCGGGAGCGCAGTTCCCGGGAACGGGCCGTCTCCTCCAGCGCCTGCAGCTCCATGATCTGAGCCGCTTCCGGCCGAATCAGGTACGGGCTCTCGCTGCTCCGGGGATCGTTTATGGGATCCATGAACATGCGGATCATGTCCCGGAACTGGGGGTAGGTGGGCACCTCCACACCGGCAAAGAGCTTTCGCTCCAGGGCGTCTGAGACCACCTGCAAATAGCCCTCCGGGGTGAGCTGGTCCACCCTGACCCCTTTAGGCAGGGGAAAGCTGCCGATGTCGTCGAAGAGCATGGGCCCCACCCCTCACCCGAACCTTCGCTTCAGGTAGTCCAGCAGGTCCTGGTAGGAGTTGTCGATCTCCGCGAAATGCTCCTCCATCCGGTCCAGATCGGCCATGGCTCTGGGCAGGGGCGGGTTCACCCCGATGGTCCTGATGATCTCCTCCGGGAACTTGGCCGGGTCGGCGGTCTCCAGGGATACGCAGGGGCTCCAGTCCTCCACGTCCCACAGGTAGCGCAGCAGGCCGGCAAAGCCCACCGCGCCGTGGGGCTCCAGGATGACCCCGTGGTCGTGGTAGGTGTCCTTGATGGTCTGCCTGGTCTCCTCGTCGGAGACGGATACGGCGAAGATGTCTTGCTTCATGGCCTCCAGGTCCGGCATCCTGTGCACCACGCCCACCTCGTCCATGCGCCCGCCGTAGAGGCTGAACAGCCGGGCCAGGTTGCTGGGGTGGCCCACGTTCATGGCGTTGGACAGGCAGTTCCTGCTCGGCCGGATGGGGTCGTAGACCCCGGTCTTCATGAACCGGGGAAACTCGTCATTCTCGTTGGTGGCGGCGATGAACTTCCTGACCGGAAGGCCCATCTTCATGGCGATCAGGCCGCCCATCAGGTCTCCGAAGTTGCCGCTGGGAACGGAGATGACCATCTCCTCCAGCCCGCCTTCCTCCCCCTCGACCATTCCTCCGGCCTTTCCTTCGGACTTATCTCCATCCCGGTTGGCCAGGCGGGAGTAGGCGTAGAAGTAGTAGACGGCCTGGGGCAGCAGCCGGCCGATGTTGATGGAGTTGGCCGAGGAGAGGTTCATGTGCCCGAGCTCCGGATCGGCGAAGGCCTGCTTCACCAGGGCCTGGCAGTCGTCGAACTTGCCCTCCACCGCCAGGGGGTGGACGTTTCCTCCCAGAGTGGTCATCTGTCTCCTCTGGCGGTCGGTGACCTCGCTCCTGGGGAAGAGGACCACCACCTGCACGTTGTCCAGGCCAAAGAAGGCGTGGGCCACGGCGCTGCCGGTGTCTCCGGAGGTGGCGGTGAGGATGACGATGTTCTTTCCCTCCCGGGACAGGAAGTACTGGATCAGCCGGCCCATGAGCCGGGCGGCGAAGTCCTTGAAGGAGCAGGTGGGCCCCCGGTCCAGGCGCATGACGTACTTGCCGTCGAAGACCCGCTCCAGGGGGACCTCGTAGTTGTAGGCGTCGGCCAGGATGGCCCGCAGGGTGGCGTCGGGAATCAGGTTCCCCAGATAGGGGCGGACTACCTGGTGGGCGATCTCCGGATAGCTCAATTCTTTCAGCCTGAGGATCTCCTCCGGCGATAATGCCGGGAACTCCTCCGGCATGTAAAGCCCCCTGTCCGGGGCCTGGCCCATCAGGATCGCCTGACGGAAGTCCACCCGCTCCGGCGAGCCGTTGGTGCTGAAAAACATGATCTTGGACATAGGTATGATGAATTGATCCGGGATCGTTCATTAAGGCTTCGGAGTCGGCAGACGTGCCTGAAAACGGCCCTGACCTGAAGGGGGCATAGACCTGGGCCTGGCCGGAAGGGTGAGACCTGACTGAAAGCTGCAAGAAGAGTCGACCGGCAAAAGGAGGAGCCTGCAAAAAATTGATCAGCTTGCAGGTCACAGCCAGCTTTCGAGGTGAAGAGGATTTGAGGACAATGGCAATGCTGGCAGTGGCCTGCATGTTCATGCTGTCAGGAGTTCATGCCCAGCCCGGGCTCACCGAGCAGGCCGGGCTTACTGATTATCAGAAAGGTGTGGCCGAGGGGCTGAACACCGGGTTTTACATGGGTGAGCTATTTGGCATGGCCCAGTACTCCAACGCCGGGGTGGAGAAGTACAACGCCCAGCTCAGCGAGTACAACCAGTGGCTGATGGGCATCTTCTCCCAGGATCGAGACGCCCTGGAGAGGCTGACCCTGCCCCCCCTGGTCTACGCAAATGAGGTGGGGATCAAAGGCCCCAAGCCTGACGTCTACGGAAGGATAGGAGGCTACCCGGCCCCCGCTTACTATGCTCAGATCGGAGCCGGGCTGGAGAACCAGCCGTCCGAGGGAATGGGCGGGGTCTGAGGACCGCCCCCCTCGCGCCCCTGAACGCCAGGCCCGGGATGGAAGGGCCGGCCGGGGATGATCCGGGATGAGCGCGTAGATTGAGCAGCCCGTACAAACACGGAAAATTTGAATAGGCATTAAACTGCAAGCGATCAAGAGAGGTAACCAGGATGAGAGCGATTTACATAATGGCACTGACCTTTGCCGTCCTGCTGGTGTCCACACCGGCGCTGGCAGAGCTTACCGATTATCAGAGAGGTGTGGCCGAGGGGCTGAACACCGGATTTTACATGGGAAAGCTGTTCGGGATGGCCCAGTACTCCGAAGCCAGCGGCCAGGAGTATAACGCCCAGCTCGACCAGTACAACCAGTGGCTGACCGGCATCTTCGGCGCCAACCAGTCCCTTCTGGACCAGCTGGCCATGCCCCCACTGATCTACCAGGCCCCTGTGGCAGTAAGAGCGCCGGCCTGAAGGCCATTTCTCTCTTTTCCCAGATATTTTGGGGCGACTCCCGGTCCGGCCGGGAACCCGCCCATTGACCTGAACGAACTCATTCTTAGATAGGGGGCCTGTGGTCGCGGCCGATTCGGCGAAGCCAATGGTCAGGGCCTGACGCCATTTGCCGATTTGCCCTGGCCAAACGCCGCAGCCATAGGCGACGGCAAATCCCGCACGATCCCCGGGTCACTCCAGCTCTCCGAATACCGAGCTTATCACACCCCGGCCCCGGTCCCTGCCGTACTCCTTGCCCACCTCCTTCACCAGGTCCATGAACTCCTGGTCGGATAGGCTGAGCTGGGAGCTGAGGCGGTCCACGAAGGGCTCGATCTGCTTGAAGTCCGGGCTGTCCGCAGAGCGCAGGATCATGCCGGCCATGGAGATGAGGATCAGCGCCTCCCTCAGCCGTCCCAGCCACACCGCCAGGACGCCCAGCTGAAACAGCGAGGCTGCCTCGCCGTCCCGGTCCCCCATCTGCTGCTGCAGCTCCAGAGCCCTCCTGAAGCTCCCCTGGGCCCGGTCCCTGTGGCTGAGTTGGGACTCCATGGTGCCGATGTTGTGCCAGGTGGCGGCCTCCGCCCGGAAGTCGGCCAGCCGGGCCAGGATGGGCTGAACCTCCCTCAGCCGCTCCAGGGCCTGCTGATAGTCCTCCCTGCGGGATGCGGCGCTGGCCATGCCGTCCAGCACCGCGGCCTGGCCGGCCAGGTCTCCCACCTGCCGGTAGAGCAGCAGGGCCTTCTCCAGCTCCACCTCCGCCTGCTGGGGGCTGTCCCCGACCAGGGCGATCAGGCCCAGGTGGTGGCGGGAGGAGGCCTCTCCAGCGGCGTCCCCGGCCTCCTGCTGCATAGCCAGGGCCTGCATGAACCGCTCCCTGGCCTGGTCGCGGTCTTTGCGGCGCATGGAGATCATGGCCAGGCTGTGCCAGGTGGCCGCCCCCTCCCGGCTGTCCGCCCCGTCCTGCTGCAGGGACATAGACCGCTGCAATATCTCTTCTGCCCGGTCCAGCTGATTCTGCTGCAGGGCGATCAGGCCCAGGTTGTAGAGCGACCTGGCCTGGCCGGAGAGGTCCCCGGACCCCTGCTGCAGGGAAAGAGCCCTCTCGAACACCTCCCGGGCATCCTCGAGCCTGCCCAGGTAGAAATGGGCCAGTCCTGACCGGGCCAGAGCCCCTGCATCCTCGCCGTAGCTCAGAAGGTCCTGGTTCAGCCGCAGGAGATCGCCGTACAGGCCCCGGCGGTCCAGGAAGCTGCAGATGCGCCCGGTGACCTCCCCCGCCTTCTCCAGGTCCCGGGCCTCCAGATACTGGGTCCGGGAGGCCAGCAGGCACTCCAGACGGGAGAGGCCCAGGGCCTGGTGGCCGGACCTGGCCGCGGACTCCAGGAAATCTCCGGCGCGGCGGTGGGCCTGGATTCGCTCCACCGGGTTCAGGCGCTCCAGAAGCCAGGGCCGCAGATGGCGATAGACGGCAAAGAGCTCCCCGTGGTCGAGGGATGTGCATAGACCAGCGGCCTGCCACTCCTCCATCATGCCTTCCGCGTCCAGGCCCTCCGCCTTCATGCCCTCGGCTTCTACACCCTCCGCCTCCACGCCTTCCGGCTCCCTGGAGGCCTCCCCGGACTCCTTTGCCCCCCCTGCCTCCCCTGCCTCCTGGCCCAGGAGGGCCTGCACTGCCGGGGCGCAAAGAGGCAGGTCGTACAGGGCCGCCCTTCTCAGCCCCTCCTGAGCAGCAGGCCGCAGGCCCTTGTAGAGCCTGGAGAGGAAGATCTCCCGGAAGAGACGCTCCCGCTCCTCCGCCAGGGAATGGAGATTGGCGGGCAGACGGACGGCCTCAAGCTCCCGGGACAGCTCATCCCGGGGAAGAATCTTCAGCCCCCGGGCCACCTGATCCAGGATGCGGGGGCTGGACCCGAAGATGACCGGGATTTTCGAAATGAGCTGCCAGTCGTCCTGCCAGCCGCTCTGCCTGCAGCCCTGCCCCTCTTCCGCTACCGCCGCCAGCAGATTTCTGCGAAAGGCGGCAGGGGAGATCTCTCCCACCCACTCGTTCCTGGCCCCGGAGGGGAGAATGGACACGTCCGCGGGCAGGATCCGGCTGGTGATCACCGCCCGGCCGCCTGATAGGCCGGCGAGAAGGTCCCGGTAGAAGCCGGCCATCTCCCCCTCCAGCCTGCCCTCCGGTCCCAGGCAGGAGTCCAGGCCGTCCAGGAGCAGGACCATGCGCCCCTTGTTCAGGGCCTGGACCACCATCTTCATCCTTTCCGCTACCGGCATCTGAGGGTCGGAGAAGACGGCGGCCGCCGGC
>JAAEEW010000055.1 GCA_013415595.1 Methanosarcinales archaeon
CTGATGTTTCCAAAACGAGAGCTGGTAAGCCCGGACTGGACCACCAGTCTGCCAAACCTGGACAGTTCACGCCACGTCATCGCTCACCCCCTGGGGTCCAGGTGAAAAGGGACCGCCCGAGACCTCCTCTCGCCGTACTTCCCCTCCAGCTCCACCCCGATGGTGTAGTCGCCGGGGGTCCAGCTTCCGGTCTCCCACCAGGCGGTGTAAATTCCGTTGGAGTCGAAGTCCACCATGGGCATCTCCATCTGGTCGTCAGGGCCCTCGATCAGGGTGTAGCTGCCCTCGATCTCCCCGGAGATCTGGGCCTCGATCACCACCGGATCGCCCGCCCTGGCCCGGTCCCGGCTGAGGCTCAGGCTCTCCAGCTCCGGGCCGGCCAGGATGTTGGGCCTGTACTGGATCAGGGAGAGGGACCGGGACAGGTTGAGAGCGCCGTTGCCAAAGGCGTTGTCCGGGCCGGGGGTGCCCAGGTCGTCTGTGGTGCTGACCAGTATGCGCTTGACGTCGGCCGGGGTGAGGTCGCTCGTGGCCTGGAAGAGAACGGCGGCCGCTCCGGAGACCTGGGGCACGGCCATGGAGGTGCCGGTCATGGTGCTCTCCTGGTCCACCGATCCGGCCAGGGCGGAGCTCACGTCCACTCCCAGGGTTACCAGGTCGGGCTTGATCCTGCCGTCCAGGGTGGGCCCCCGGGAGGAGCGGTCGAAGATCTCTCCCTCCTCATCGATGGCCCCCACGGTGATCACGTTCTTGGCGCTGCCCGGTATGACTATGGACTGGGGTCCCGGGCCGGAGTTTCCGGCAGCCACCACCACCACCAGCCCCTCGTCCACCATGCGGTTGCAGGCCTCGTCCAGCAGGGACGTCCCGTCCACCGGGGTCTCCCCGCCCACGCTGAAGGAGATGATGTTGATGCCGTATCGCTCCCTGTTCTCCTGGCACCCTTCCAGGGCGGTCATGGCGTCGGAGAGGTAGCAGGCTCCGTCCCGGTCCATGACCTTCACCACCACCAGCCTGGCCCCGGGGGCCACTCCGATGCCCCTGGTGCCGGCGATCAGGCTGGCGCAGTGGGTGCCGTGCCCCTGGTCGTCGTAGGTCGCCGTCTGGCCGTTCACGAAGTCCTGGAAGGCGATGATCTTGGGGTCATCGGTGGAGGGATCGTCGTCCATGTCGTCCAGGGAGAGGTGTCCGGCATCTGCGCCGGTGTCCAGCAGAGCCACGGTGACCCCCCGGCCGTCCAGGTCCCCTCTGGACTGGGCTGCCCTGCGGGGGGCGGGGCTGGCCTCTCCAGGCTCGGCCAGGACCTTCAGCTTCTGGTCGCGGTAGATCCCCTTCACCCCGTTCAGCCGGGAGAGGTCGGCTATCTTATCTCCCTGGATCACCATGGAGCTGCCGGTCATCAGGCTCAGCGGACGCTGGTCGCTTCCCAGTGCATTAAGTCCGATGGTGGCGTTATTGTCGTGGAGGACGATCACCCTGGTCTCCTCCGCTCCCAGCTTCTCCAGGCTGTCCTCGATGCCGTTGGCGTTGAGGTCCCAGGGGTCCAGCACCATGATTCCGCCGGCGGTCTTTCGGGCCACGTTTCCGCTGCGGTCCACGGCTACTATTACTATATTCTTCATGCCCCCGGCCAGGTTGGAGCCGATGTAGCCGGTGTAGCGGTGGTCTTTGTCCAGGTCCACCATGAGCATGACCCTGCCGTCGGTCTCCGCATAGACCGTGGCCACGCCGCCGGGGTCGGTGACCACGGCGCTCACCTCGGCCCGGGGGTCTCCCCTTTTCAGGACCATGGGGAATACTTTAGAACTGACGATGGTTGGCGGAGCTGTATCGTTCAGGTCGGTTCGAAGGATCCCCTCGAACTCCGCCTGGAACCAGCGCGAGGCCTTGTCGTCCAGGGGGTTGACGGGCATGGTCCCGGCAGTGGGATGGGCGGAGCTGAGCATGGCGGCGGTCAGGGCGACAATCGCCAGAAATTTGAGGCTTGCCTGCTTCAGCTTCACGCTCCAGCCCTTTTTTTCGTTTTTTATGCTGCAGGTAATATCTCGATGGTTAAGGCGTTCTCAAAGTCCTTGCTCACTCCGGCAAAGGAGGTCAATATGTCCACGCTGTAGATCCCCGGGGCTGCGGCAGAGGCATCCCAGGTTCCGGTGTACACGTCCTCCTGCGCCTGGCTCAGGGCTACGGTTGCCGCCTCGGCTCCGTCAGGACCTCTGATCCGGGCCTGGCACTGGAAGGTGGCCGCGGTGGCCGCCATCCCGGAAGAGCCCAGTTGAACGCCCGTGTTCTTGTCCTTGCCCAGCGACCCTCCGGCCAGCAGGGTGATGGGCTCGCAGGTGGCGCAGCCCATGACCGAGAGCTGAGTGTCGTTCTCCTCTACAGGCTGTGCAGGGGTCTCCTCGCCGGCCTCCTCGAAGGCGGCGGTGATGTTGATCAGGCCGGGGGCAGAGGGGTTAGGCTGTGCCCCGGTGAGGCTCTGGTTGAGCTGGATGTTGAGGGTGCTGTCGGTGCGGAACCAGTCCTCCAGGGTGTAGAGCCGGGCGTCAAGTCCGGCCATGGTCAGGGCGAACCAGCCCACAGAGGCCTTGGTTCCGGTGACTGCGTATACCACCACGGGCTTGTTCGGGTCCAGCTTTTCCAAAACCTGCTGCAGTGCAGCCTGGTCCTTGACCTTGCCGTTGTCCAGGAACTGATCGTAGGGCAGGTTCATGGCCCCGGGTATGGCATTCACCCCGAACTCCTGGAAGCTCCGGGCGTCGACCACCTGGGCGGCATTGCTGGTCACATACTCCTTGGTGGCCAGCAGGTCGGGGCGCAGCAGAGGCACGTACTGGACCGGAGATCTCGCGGAGGGGGCGGACTGCACCTTCAGACCGGCAGCCTGCCACTCAGCCAGGCCGCCGTCCAGCATCTTGACCCGGTCCTGTCCCATGTAGCTGAGCACCCAGTAGGCGTAGGTGGCCGCGGCCGGTCCGCCTCCGCAGGGGGCGCACTCTCCGTAGACCACTACCGAGTCGGTCTGGGCGATGCCTGCGCTGCCCAGGAGGGCGGCGAGCTCAGAGACCGGCTTGAGGTGGTTGTCCTGGTCCATGAACTCGGAGTAGGTGATGTGAACGGCTCCGTCGATGTAGGCCTCAGCGCCCTCGCTCACGTCCAGAACCACGTCCGATCGGGCCACGTTCGTGGGCGAGACCAGCATGTTGTTGTCTCTGGCGTTGCCGGTGGCCACCGGGGTGGCGGACGGGGTCGAATCGGTGTTGTTATCCTCTCCGGTGGTCAGATTCTTGTTGAACAGGGGGTTCTCCATCCTGGCCTTCTTGGCGGTGTACAGGATGGGATCGGTCTGTTCTTCCTCTGGACCCAGGCTCTTCAAGAATCCCTCGTGGGGATAGGTCTCGTAGTCCGGGGCGCACATAGGGCAATCCGCGCTGGCGGTGATGCCCAGGGCCACCAGGGCCAGTAGGGCCAGCACCCCCACTATGGCCAGGCTATACGTCTTTCTGGCCATTTTAGTAGTAATTGTAAATTCAAATTTTGACATTATAATGCTCCTGAATTCCTAAGTTGGGACATGGCCGCCTGGAAATCCCGGCCCTGTCTTTGCACTATCTCCACCTGGCCTATTGTCTCCTCTAGTTCATATCCTCTTTTGTCGTTGGCGTTCACGACCAGTTCGTAGACCCCCGGCTCCATCAGGGCCGTGGCCAGGACGCCTTCATAATGGTCGCCAGTGGGATTCATGCGCACGTATCCGGTGCTGCTGGCCCCGGGGGCCCGCACCGAGATCTGGGAGATGCCGTTGACCGAGTCCAGCCATATCTGGATGGTCACGTCCTCCCCGGCGGCGGCAGTGGCCGGACTTATGCTGCTGTCCAGCAGCCTGATGGGCAGGAACTGCTCGCCCATCACCGGATAGCGGTCCACGGTCCCCTCTTTTATGACGTAGGGACTGTCTCCAAAGCCGTCGGCTCCCGGAGCGTTCTGGTCCGGCCCGCCCATGCTGTCCTCGCCGGCATAGTCGCCCCAGTAGTTCCCGCCCGCCGGATAGGGGGCGGTCCACTGGTTGGACCCCCGGTCCTGGGTCTGGACCACGTTGTCCAGGAAGCGGTTGCCAAAGACCTGGTTCTCGCTGGACTCCAGGTATATGCCGGTCTGGCTGCTCATGACGCTGTTGGAGGTCACGGTGTTGCTGCCTCCCTCCCCCTGGATCTGGATTCCGTACTTGCCGTTTCTGGCAATATCGTTTCCGGAGATCACGTTATTTCCGGATTTGAGCAGAGAGACGCCAGCCACCACGTTGTCGTTGATGGTGTTGTTCACAATCCTGTTGTCGTGGCAGTTGAAGCGAATGTCCATCCCGGAGTTGGTGTTCCAGGTCATCCTGTTCTCCTCGATGAGGTTGTTGGCGCAGTCGGTGAACATGTACAGGCCGTACATGTTTCTCTCCAGGATGTTGCCCCGTATGGTGTTGTTGTTGCAGGAGGTAGATGTATGTACGCCGTAGGCCCCGTTGCCGCTGGCCACGTTGTTCAGGACCAGGTTGTTGCTGGATTTGGAGAGGTAGATGCCGTACCAGCCCTCGCCCACGATGCCGTTGAAGCTGGCGTTGTTGTAGGCTACCAGGTTATCGTCGGAGTTGAGCAGGGCGATTCCCGGTTGCTGGCAGTAGATTGCCGTGTTGTTGGTGATGGTGCATCCCCGGACGTTTTGCAGGCGTATGCCGTACAGGCCGCCAGTCACAGTAAATCCGGAGATGGTGACGTCGTTTGCCTCCACGCTGATACAGGCCTCCGACCCTCCGGCGGCGATCGCCGCCCCCTCCGCAATGATCTTGAGGCTCTTCTTCACTGTTATCTTCTCATACGTTCCGGGGGAGACGGTTATGGTCTGGCCCGGATTGGCAGCGTCGATAATGCTTTGCAGGTTGGAGCCTGCTGCAGTCGCCGTCGCTGCCCAGCCGATACAAACAGCTATGAGCAAGAGGGCCAGGAGCGAATATCCAAACTTCAACTAACCACCTGGTGACAGAAACCTTGTTACGTTTATAAAACTAACGTGGTCACATGAATGCCCGGGCGGCCGTCTCCTGGTCGTTGAGGTCTCATGTAGATCATAGGTGAACAAAACTTATTTTATCAGGCCATCCATGCTTCTTGCCAAGAGGTGTTAGATTTGAAATCTCTACATGTTCTATTGGCCATGACGGTTCTGGTGGGGGTGGCCCTGGCCGGGACATTCTCCTCGGGCCTGGAGGAAGATACTTACCTGGATGCGGACAGCCCCGATGACACTTTTGCCGGAGAGGATACCCTGTGGGCTTCCTCGGCGGGCGCGGAGCAGACCAGGGTAGCCTTCCTGGGATTTAAGAACAACTTCGGAAACGTGGGCCTCATGTCCCCAAGCGACGTCCAGTCAGCGACCATGACCCTCACCGTGACCGAGGTGGAGAGCCCGGGAGAGATCAAAGCTTACGTCTTCCACGGCGCCACTCTTCCCACCCTGACCTGGAATGATCAGGAGAAGTACGAGCCTGAGCCTGAGGTCAGCTTCGAGGTGGAGGAGACGGGCGAGATTCAGATAGACGCCACTGAGCTGGTCAGGAAGGCGGTGGACATTTGCACCGAGGGCTGTCCCTTCTCCATAGTGCTGGTGGCTGAGGACGATGTCTCGGTGGGATTCGCCTCCATGGAGAGCAGCGAGGCCCAGGCCGTGCTGAAGTACACCGTTTAAACCGAACCATTTTGAACGGAACAACCTGTTTAATCCATCAAGAACGGCGAGGGGCGGCTTATTGTCTGGCCCCCCGAGCCCTCCGTCTCTTTTTTTAATCCCCTGACCTCTCAGAGGAACCTTTTTTATCTGTTCGTTCCTCATGGACTTCCCGGGGATCACCGGCATGAAGATCGGAGTATGCGGCATAGCCTGCGAGGCCTGCCCCAGAATGGTTCGGGGTGAGTGCCCAAACGGGCCGTCAGGATGCGTGGCCAGGGAGAACGGGATGTGCAAGATAGCCACCTGCGCCTTTCTGCAGGGCGTGGATCTCTGCTTCAGGTGCCCGCGCTTTCCCTGCGAGACCACGAAAGAGGGGCCCATAAGCTACGGATACTGCATGTTCATCTCCGGCCGGGAGCTCTGATCCCCTTCACCACCCTTTTGCGGATGCCCTCCTCCGGATCTGCCCTGCATAGCCCCGGGGACGCCCGCCACACTGAGGGGCGGTCCAGGGGCGACTTTTTTGTCCGGGGGCGTGAAATGGCCCTTCCAGGGAGGTTCCAGTTCCCATGA
>JAAEEW010000056.1 GCA_013415595.1 Methanosarcinales archaeon
GCGTTCTGGTCAAGACTTCCTCCAGCGTGTATGCTCAGAGTATTTATGGATAGAATGGAGTGTGAACTGATTTGAGAACCAGAACCAAGGGTCTGATTTATAAGGTCAAGACTTTTGGGACTATACAGCCTTCCTGCCTTCGATAAATCCGCCGTCCAATCCGGAGGGGAAGATACAAATAACAGATTGCCGTCTGGTTCGATGTGGGCCCGTGGTCTAGGTGGTTATGACATCGCCTTCACACGGCGGGGATCACGCGTTCGAATCGCGTCGGGCCCATCTGCTATTATCCGCGACACAACCTTTAATTATCAAATGCGGTGTTATAAGGTGAGGTTCTGATAATTTCAGCTCCGCTGGGACGGCTCTTCGTCGACAGCTAGAGAGCCGTCAGATACTCATTTCACGTAAGAGGTGATACGCTGTATAAAAGACCAAACACAGGGCAAGATCAGGTAATTACCAGGGTCCGCGTCCCTCGCAAGCAGGATCGGGAGATATTCGGTCACGTGGAGAGCCTGCTTGGAGCCAACAGGATTAGGGTGAGGTGCCTGGACGGCCAGATGAGGGTAGCCAGGATACCCGGAAAGATGAAGAAGAGAATTTGGATTAGAGAAGGAGACGTTGTTATCGTGGTCCCCTGGGAGTTCCAGAACGAGAAGGCAGACGTCGTATGGCGATACACTGGACCTCAGGTCGATTGGCTCCAGAGGAAGGGCTTCCTTAAAGGGCCTCCATGACCAGAAAAGAGACTGAAAGGGAAATTGATGCGCGTATCGACCTTTTTCGCCGACGCCTGAAGGATTCGGACGATCTCAAGGTCAAGGATGACGTTTTTGATACGCGCACCTTCATGAACCTGTACACCCTGGCCAAGAAAGGGGCCCTCGACGCCCTGGGCGGCTCAGTCAGCACCGGCAAAGAGGCCAACATCTTCTCCGCCTTAAAGGACGGCACATACCGGGCGGTGAAGATCTACCGCATATCCACCAGCGATTTCAAGGCCATGGACGGCTACATCCTTGGCGACCCCCGGTTTGGGAACATCAAGGGAACCAGGCGGGCAGTTATCTCTGCCTGGACCAGGAAAGAATACAGAAATCTCCTGCGGGCCGAGGAGGCGGGCATACCGGTTCCCCACCCCTACGCCATCCTGGAGAACATCATGGTAATGGATTTCATCGGCCGGGACGGATCTCCCGCGCCATTGTTAAAGGACGTACAGCTGAGCCCCCAGGAAGCGGAGCTGGTCTTCCAGAAGACCGCAGATTACATGGCCATTCTATACAAAAAGGCCCAGCTTGTACATGCCGACCTGAGCGAGTTCAACATTCTATACCACGAGGGACCGGTGGTGATAGACATGGGCCAGTCGGTGACCCTGGACCATCCCCTGGCCGAAAAGTTCCTGGCCCGGGACGTGACCAATGTGGCCCGGTTCTTCAGGAAAAGATACGGCATCGGTTCCGAAGATGATATCTGGAAGAAGATAAAGAGCCAAGATTGAGAGTTCTTCTGTAGGTGAATCAATATGCACATTAAGATTCCAAGCGATCGACTGGGTGCGGTGATAGGCCCCAGCGGCGAGATGAAGAAGCTCCTGGAGGAGCGTTGCGGAGTCACTTTGGAGATTGACAGCGAGTCCGGATCGGTGAACGTGGTCGCCAAAGATGACGCCCTGGAGGCCATGAGGGTCATGGACGTAGTGAGGGCCATCGGGCGGGGATTTTCTCCGGAACGAGCGCTCCCTCTGCTGGACGACGAGATGCTCATGCTCGACGTCCTGGACCTGTCCAAGCTGGTGGGGACCAAGAACGACATGACCCGCATCAAGGGGCGGATCATCGGAAAGGAGGGGAAGACCAGGGAGATAATGGAGAGCCTCACCAGCGCCAAGGTCTCCGTCTACGGCAAGACCGTGGCCATCCTGGGATACCCGGAGCAGATTCGCATCGTCCGGGCGGCCATCGAGATGCTGATGGACGGCGCCCCCCACGGCAGCGTCTACAGCTTCCTGGAGAAGAAGCACCGGGAGCTGGCCAAGGTGGAGATGGAGGGCCGGCCGGAGCTGTGAATCCATCCCCGCTCCGACCTGAAATCCGTCCGCCCAATTATTTTTCTAAATAAAATACCGGCTCAAGGTTCAAGGGACTTGATCAGCACATGATACCGCAAAGGGTTTCGTCCGCAGCGATTCCAGGGGGCAGACCAGCTTGAGCCCCCCATTGACCCTGGACTCCGGAGACTGGATGCTCATAACCGCCCTGGTGGTGAGCCTGTCCTACATGATAGGAACCACGGTCAACCGGAGCCAGACCCTCAAGAAGATGAACATCACCGCGTGGGGGCCGGTGATCATGATCCGGACCAGGCTCGGCCTGGGGCTGCTGGACACTCTGGCCTCGAAAAAGCGGCTGTGGAGGTTCGTGGCCTCTGCCGGCGTCCCTCTGGTGGTGGCAGGAATGCTGTACATCTTCCTGCTCTTGCTGCTGATGAACTACGTGATGATCCGGTTTACCCCTGAGCCCAGCAGCTATACTGCCCCCCGGAACATACTGCTGATCCCGGGGGTCAACCAGTTCATCCCCCTGGTGTGGGGCTGGGTGGCCCTCCTGGTGACCATGGTGGTGCACGAGATGGCCCACGGGATCCTTTGCCGGGTGGAAGGGGTGCGGGTCAAGTCCATGGGAGTGGCCCTGCTGGCATTCCCGGTGGCCGCCTTCGTGGAGCCCGACGACGAGGAGCTCTTTGGCACCCCCCAGAAGCCGGCGGTGGCCTCCCGGTCCGCCCGGGTTAGAATCCTCTCCGCCGGAGTGATCTCCAACTTCATCGTGGCCTTCCTGGCCATGGCCCTGTTCTTCGGGCCGGTCATCGGGGCCATCACCCCCCTGGACAGGGTGGTGGTGGCGGACGTGGAGAACGACACCGCTGCCGACCTGGCCGGATTTCAAAAGAGCATGATAGTGCTTGGCCTGAACGGGACGAGCACCAGCAGCCTGGAGGAGCTATACCAGAATTTCAGCCGCACCTCCGGATACAGCGAGCTCCATCTGCAAAACGGCGACCGCCAGATGGACATCCCCCTGCAGGGAAAGCCGGAGCGTGGAGTGCTGGTGGTATCCATCCTGGAGGACAGCCCGGCCAGCGCGGCGGGGATGCCGGAGAGGTTCGTGATAACCGGCATCGGCGGCCGGCCGGTCAAGGGGCTGAACGAGTTCCGGGCGGTCATGAACGACACCCTTCCCGGCCAGAACATAACGGTAGAGACCAACAAGGGGGTCTTCCCCATCTCTCTGGACACCAAGGAGGACGGCAAGGGATTCATCGGGGTGATTCTCTCCGGAGATGCGGTGAACGTGGACGGAGTGACCTTCCAGGTCTTTCCGGCCGGCTCCTTCCTGGCCGCACTGAAGGCCATCCCCCATAGCGGCCTGGCGGGGATGAACTCCATGATGGGCCTGCCCTTCACCGGAATTCCCGGGTTCACCGAGGACGGGTTCCAGGGATTCAGCGGCTGGATCGCCAACTTCTTCCAGCCCAGCGGATGGGCGGCTCCCTTAGGTGGAAAGCTGTTCTGGATCACCAACTTCCTGCTGTGGGTGGGGTGGATCAACCTGTACGCTGGGCTGTTCAACTGCCTGCCGGCGGTGCCCCTGGACGGAGGGCACATCTTCCGGGACCTGCTCCGGTCCTTCTTCGACCGGTTCGTCCGGGATGCGGCCCGGGCGGAGAAGATGACCAGCACGGTGGTGGCCATCCTGGCCTGGCTGATATTCTCCTCCCTGCTCTTCACCGTGGTGGCCCCCTACCTGGCCCACGGCATCCTCAGCTAGAAAAATCGAGGAAAGACTGACCGCCCTCCCTCCAGTGCGGCTGCCAGATCGGCCGCCTGCCGGGAGGAGAAGAGATGACAGGGCTGCTGCGGTCGCCCTAAATCCCGCCTGCCAGGTCTCTTTCCAGCAGGCGGGCCACGGCAAAGGCCGGGAATATGCCGGAGAGGGACCGGTCGTAGATGGAGGAGAGCGGCCGGCAGGAGAGATCCGGATCCCGGCAGGCCTCCACGATTCTGGCTTCCCCAATTCCAGCAGCCACCACCAGGTCCAGTCCCCAGGCCCCGGCCTGGCGCTCCAGGGCCAGACGGAGGATTTTTTGCTGCCTCCATCTGGCCTGGCGGGCTATGGCCAGGGCCCCGTCCTCCCCGATCTCGGATAGGTCGGCGCATACCGTCCTGGCCAGCCGCCGCAGCGAGGCTTCACGGGTCCTGGGCGCATTATCCGGGGCGTCACAGGCGTAGCCGTCTGCAGGGATCTCACCCAGGGCCAGACAGGCGTCGGCGGATATGGCGAACAGCTCGGAGGAGAGGGGCACCCAGCTGCCACCTATCTCCACCCGCCTGAGCAGGGTGGCCAGGTTGGTGCGAAGCAGGCCGCTGTAAACCAGCTCCCCCCTGACCAGCCGGCCAAAGTCGGTCAGAGCAGCCTGAGGTCGGCCCCGGATGGGGATCAGGTCGGTGGTGGTGCTGCCCATGTCCACGAAGATGCAGTCCCCCACCTCTCCGGCTATCAGGGCGGCGGAGGCGGACCAGTTGGCTGCCGCCAGGTCCAGGAGGTCGGTCCATCCAAATCCCCCCACCCCCCAGAAGTGGCAGGGACAGTCAAAGGCCCCCTCCACCGCAGATTTGATGCTCAAAACGCCATCCTTCTTGCTGGGGTAGCAATCGGCCAGCTCGCCGGTCATGACCACCCCCACCGCCTGGGGGGAGGTCCTCTCTGCCACCGACTGCAGGATCCGGGCCAGCGGTGCCTCCTTCCACAGTGGCAGGTAGATGCTCTCTCTTATCTCGCCGCGCGACCCGGCCAGCTTGGTGTTGGCCCCGCCGATGTCCAGACCCAGGATCATGATTCCTAGTCCCGGGAGGGCCACCATAAAAGCTTTTAGGCAGGAGTCCATGACTATGGCAGCGTCTATTGGAGATTCGGACCATGGCTGCCAAAGAGAAGTATGTCGAGCCCACTTATCTTGAATGCGGATTCGCGGAGCTGGATCACAAGGTCGTGCAACCGGAGCTTTGCTGCCTGTGCGGCAACTGCATATCGTTCTGTCCCAAGATTGGCCAGAAGGACCGGAAGCCCACCCTGCTGGAGTACGATCCCCTCTGCGGACTGTGTTATGCTTATTGCCCCAGAAGCTTCTTCGACCGCTCTCACTTCGAGGAGAAGCTATTCTGCCGTTCCCGCGGCGTTGACGAGACTCTGGGCATTTACAAAACCGCTGCCGCTGCCAGGGCCACTCCGGCCAAAGGTCAGGTGCAGGACGGCGGCGTGGTAACGGCCCTGCTGGTGCACGCCCTGGAGACGGGAGTCATCGACTGTGCCGTGGTCACCACCAGAAATTCGCGCTGGCAGACCGGCCCCCGGGTAGCCACCACCCCGGAGGAGATCATCGCCGCTGCAGGGACCAAGTACACCATCACCTCCAGTGTGACCGGGGTACAGCAGGCCATGGACCAGGGATTCACCAGGATCGGATTTACCGGCACTCCCTGCCAGATCCAGGCTCTGCGGAAGGTGCAGCTCCTGGACGAGCCGTACCAGTTCGGGCAGGAGAAGATCGCCCTGCTGGTGGGCCTGTTCTGCATGGAGAACTTCGACTACCCCAGGCTCATGCAGGGGCTGGTGAAGGAGACCTTCGGACTGGAGCCGGTGGATGTGGAGCGGTTCGAGATCCAGAAGGGCATGTTCCGGGCCATCTCCAAAGGGCAGGCTAAAGAGGTGCCCATCGAGAAGACCGACGAGTACCTGTGGAAGGGCTGCGGACCTTGCTTCGACTTCACCGCCGAGCTGGCCGACGTCTCCGTGGGAAGCGTGGGCTCTCCCCAGGGCTGGTCTACCGTTCTGGCCCGCACGGAGAAGGGCCAGGGTCTGTACGACAGCGCTCTGAAGTCCGGGGCCATCGAGGCCAAGGCGGTCACCGAGAAGGGGCTGGCTCTGGTCAAGCGTCTGGCCGGCCAGAAGGTGGACCGATTTGACAGGAACGCCGAGAGAATGAAATCCCATGGGCAGAAGTTCGACGTGAAGCGCTGATCTTTAGGAAGCCTTATGTTATCCATCGGGCTGGCTGGAAAGCCTAATGCTGGCAAATCCACCTTTTTTAAGGGTGCGACACTGGCGGACGTGGAGATAGCCAATTATCCGTTCACCACCATAGACGCCAACCACGGGGTGTCCCACGTCCGGGTGAAATGTCCCTGCATCGATCTGGGATTGAAGGGCGGTTGCGGTCGCTGCCAGGACGGCGTGCGATTTGTGGCCGTAGAGCTGATAGATGTGGCCGGACTGGTCCCTGACGCCCACCTGGGAAAGGGACTGGGAAACGAGTTTCTGGACGCCCTCCGGGTGGCCGAAGCGGTGATCCACGTGCTGGACGCCTCCGGGTCCACCGACGTGGAGGGAAATCCGGTGGGAATCGGCAACTACGACCCCTTAAACGACGTCA
Organism: Methanosarcinales archaeon; assembly: GCA_013415595.1. Taxonomy (GTDB): domain Archaea; phylum Halobacteriota; class Methanosarcinia; order Methanotrichales; family Methanotrichaceae; genus JAAEEW01. Next base: position 6,496 of record JAAEEW010000056.1, read on the forward strand.
AGTTCCTGGAGCACGAGATCGGAATGTGGATCTTCGGCATCCTGGACAAGAACTGGAGAAAGCTGATGCGCCACTACTCGTCGGAGAAGAAGGCGGACCAGATCATCTTCGAGCAGCTTGGCGGGGCCGGGGTGACGGAGAAGAACGTCCGGGCCTCCCTGGCGGAGATGAGCTCTTCCCCGGACAAGTGGGACAAGGAGCAGCTCGCCCGGTTCTCTCAATTGCTTCGCCAGGCCAGCAAGCCCATGATCATCGCCGCCAACAAGATGGACCTGGCCCCGAGGGAGAACGTGGAAAAGCTTCTGGCACTGGACCAGACCGTGGTCCCGGTCAGCGGCGCAGCGGAGATTGCGCTACGCATGGCCGACAAGGCCGGAGTGATCCGCTATCTGCCCGGCGATCCGGACTTCGAGATCGTGGGAGAGCCGAACAAGGCCCAGAGAGCCGGGCTGGAGAAGATCCGGGCCCTGCTGAAAGAGAGGGGCTCCACCGGCGTGCAGGAGTGCATCAACCGGGCGGTCTTCGACCTGCTGGACTACATCGTGGTCTATCCGGTGGAGGACGAGAACAAGTTCTCGGACAAGAACGGAGTGGTGCTGCCCGACGCCTACCTGATGAAGCGGGGAAGCAACGCCAGGGACCTGGCCTACCGGGTGCATTCCGACATCGGAGACAGCTTCCTATTTGCCGTGGACGCCCGCAGCAAGATGCGGCTGGGCGACAAGCACGAGCTCAAGGACGGGGACGTGATAAAGATCGTCTCCACCAAGTGAGACCAGAGCCCAGGCCCGCTTTAAGACGCGTTCTCTCTGCAAAATATCAAATTAAAAAATGGCCCCAGCCGGCAGCTTGAGGGCGTCAATGGCCCCCATCATGCCCGGCCAAGGCTTACCCCGGGTTGCTACTCCCGTCGCATCATGCCAATTTTTTATTTTTAATCTAATCTTCTTTTGGGTCTTCTATGTTATTTAAATTTTTCTGAGTTAAAGATAATTTACTAAACAGGATAATCTTGTCGAAAAATACCACCGCCTTTTAATCTCCATTTGAAATCCTTAAAATTATATATCTTAACTTCAAGGAGATTATTTTAAGGACATGATGGAGAGGGCTTTACAGGAGAAGTAATATAAAAATATAAAAAAGCCCGAAAGGCAATAATGGTCCTGGATTAACCGAAGGAAAATGCTTGGAAAGATCGACACGGGATGGACGCTCAAAAGGATGAAGACTTGAATCTGATAGAATAAAGGGATGCTTAATAACCTTAACTCTCACCCGGTGGGGAATACATGTGTTCCAAGCTTTTTCTCAAGGACCCTTAGTTTCTTCGGAACCTCTGAAATTAATCCATGATCGCCAATCTCCATGTGATAGACCTTGCTATAC
>JAAEEW010000057.1 GCA_013415595.1 Methanosarcinales archaeon
ACCACCGGCCGCTCTCCGGCAGAGGTGGCGGCCCTGGTGGCCGGGGTCGTCCGGGGGGAGCTCGCATTTCCGCCGGGGAAGATAAGCTGGCTGGAGGAGATGGACTTTGACCTTGGATGACCTGCGCGGATACGCCCGGGTGGTGACCGATCCCCTGGCGGCGGCAGCGGAGCGCACGGGGATCAGCGCCAACCAGATCTCGGCCTTATCCCTCCTCTTCGCCCTGGCCGCGGGGATTTTCTACTACTTCTCCCCCGGCCAGACCGACCTGCTCTTCCTGGCGGCCCTGATGGTGCTCTTGAACGCCGTGGCCGACGCTGCAGACGGAGCCCTGGCCAGGAGGACCGGCACCGCCGACCACCGGGGAGACTTTCTGGATCACGTCATCGACCGCTACGCAGACATGCTCTTCCTCGTGGGCATAATCTTCGCCGGCTACGTTCCCTGGGAGATCGGGCTTCTGGCGGTGGTGGGAGTGCTTCTCACCAGCTACATCGGCACCGAGGCCCAGGCTCTGCGGCTGGGGAGATATTACGGGGGCATGATGGGCCGGGCCGACCGGGTGACCATGCTCTTCCTGGCCACAGTGGTCAACGCCGTCCATCCGGCGGCCATCGAGGGGCTGCCGGTCCTGGGCTGGGTGGTGGTCATAACCATGCTATCCAGCCACATCACCGCCCTCCAGAGGTTCGTCCACGTCTGGAAGCGCCTGAAATGAGCCCCCTTCCCGCCTCCCTCCCGGGCGTGAAGGCAGGCCGATGAGGGGAGCAGCAGGGGGGGATAGTATTATCTTTCCTGAAATTCTAGACTAGACCTGGGGTTGCCTGGGGGGCGGTTCCAGGGCTAACCCGGAGGAGCTATGGGTCGATTGACTTTGGTGCTGACTCTGGTCCTGATCATCCTGCTGACTTTTCTGGCGGACGGCAGAACCATTGTGGTGGATCGGGAGGGCAAAGGGGACTTCAAGAGCATCGGCATGGCCGTTACTTACGCCGCGCCTGAAGACCTGATCAGCGTCGTTCCCGGCAGCTACATGGAGCGCCTGGTGCTGAACAAGACGGTCACCATCATGGGCAACGGGGCCCGGGTCAGCGGCCGGGGCTCCACCGTCCTGCTGGTGAAGGCCCCGGGCTGCAACCTGTCCGACCTGGTGCTGGAGTCGAGCGGGGAGCAGCCGGCGGTGGTGCTGGCCTCCGGGGAGAACAACCTCACCCGCTGCCAGATGGTGGACTGCCACACCGGCCTGGAGGTCGCCTCCTGGAACAACACCCTGATTGAGAACCGGATATCAGCCCTGGTGGTGGGCATAAACCTCAACGGCACCGGCCACCTGGTTAAGGGCAACACCGTGGTCGGATCTCTGCGGTCCGGGCTGGTTCTATCGGGCTGCCGCGACTGCCGGGTGGTGGACAACCAGATCCTGCGGGCGACCACCGGCATCTACCTGGACCGTGCAGAGGGCAACTGGATCGCCAACAACACCCTGAACTCCTCGGGCGCCGGGGGGGGCCAGCGGCCAGCTCCCACCAACGGCCTGGACATAGTATCCTCCTTGAACAACCGGGTGGAGAACAACAGCATCAGCGGCTCCAAGGTGGGGCTCCGGGTAAAGGATGGGCTGCATAACCTCATCTCCGGGAACCTCTGTTTCGGAAACGAGGTCTCGGGGATCTACCTGGAGAACACCACGGAGAATGACGTGGAGGAAAACCTGCTCACCGGGAACGGCAACGGCCTGATGCTGAAGTCGTCGACGTCGAACAACCTCACCGGGAATATGGCCTCGGCCAATAAGTACGGCATCTCCCTGAAGGCCTCGCCCCACAACCTGCTCCGGGATAACGTCATGGAAAGGAACACCTTCAACCTGCAGGTGGTCTCTGCAGACGGGGCCAGGCCGTCGGGAGCCACCACCGTGGACTTCTACCAGGACATCGACGACTCCAACCTGGCGGACGGAGGGTCGGTCTGCTACCTGGTGGGTGGCAGGGACCAGGTGCTGTCCGGGGGATGCGGCCTGGTGGTGCTGATCGACTGCCAGAACGTGACCGTCCTCGGCCACACCATCGCCAACAGCAGCGCCGGAGTGCAGATGGTAAACGCCACTCTCTGTCACGTCCAGGGCTGCCACCTGTCGAAGAGCGAGGCCGGTGTCTCCATCCTGGCCAGCCAGTATTGCACCGTCTCCAACACCACCGCTCAGGACTGCCAGGCCGGGTTCCTGGTCTCCGATTCCCTGGACGTGACCCTCAGGGACAACACGGCCCGGCTCTCTGAACGCGGCTACCGGGTGGAGTGGAGCTTGCGGACAGCAATCAACAACTCCCTGGCCTCGGAGAACAGGGAGGGGATCTATCTGGTGGACAGCCCAACGTCGGTAGTATCCGGCTGCACGCTACGCCAGAACGGCGATCTGGGGCTGCGCATGATACGCTCCGCCGGGGGATTGGTGAGGGAGTGCCAGATAGTTCAAAACCGCCTGGGAGCCCTGATCAGCGGCTCTGCGGGATGCACCCTGGTCGGGAACAACAT
>JAAEEW010000058.1 GCA_013415595.1 Methanosarcinales archaeon
GGTCTAAAGGTTCAAAAGTCGCTATCTGATCGGACCCATGAATGTCCACAGTGTGGGCTCTCCATCAATCGAGATTGGAACGCAGCCATCAACATACTCAGACTGGGGCTACAGTCTGTTGGCATAGGAAGCCATAGAAGCCTCGCCCTTCAGGGCGGGGAGTAGTCACCATACGATTAATATTATCACTACTGTCGACATACTGAGAACATAAAGGTGGGTTGAAAAATTGATATTCAAAAATCTGGACGATCTGAATGACGATGACCTGGCGGCGCTGCTCACCCGGGAGGTGGGCCTGCAGGAGGTCTTGCCCCAGGTGAACGAGATCCTGATGGATGTGGCGGAGAGGGGCGATCAGGCTCTTGTGGACTACACCGAGAAGTTCGACGGCGTGCGGCTGACTGAGATCCAGGTATCTCAGGAGGAGATCGACCAGGCTTACGAAGATCTGGACGAGGACCTGATGTTCTACCTGGAGGAGGCCTCAGAGAACATCTTCAACTTCCACGACGAGCAGCGGGAGAAGGACCTGTGGTTCACCGAGATCTCCCCCGGCGTTCTGGTGGGCCAGAAGGTGGTGCCCCTGGACAGCGTGGGGGCCTACGTCCCCGGCGGCCGGGCCGCCTACCCCAGCTCCGCCCTGATGAACGTCACTCCGGCCAAGGTGGCCGGGGTGCCCCGCATCGCGGTGTGCACGCCGCCGGGAAAGGACGGCAAGGTTTCGTCCCTGACTCTGGTGGCGGCGGACCTGGCCGGGGCAGACGAGATCTACAAGCTGGGCGGGGTCCAGGCCATCGCCGCCCTGGCCACGGGAACGGAGAGCGTGGACCGGGTGCAGAAGATCGTGGGCCCGGGTAACGTCTACGTCACCGCGGCCAAGCTCCTGGTGCGCACAGCGGTGGAGATCGACTTCCCGGCGGGGCCCAGCGAAGTCCTGATCGTGGCCGACCAGACCGCCGACCCCCAGATCCTGGCGGCGGACATGCTGGCCCAGGCGGAGCACGACCCGAGCTCCATCGCCGTGCTGGTGGCCAGCAGCCAGGAGCTGGCGGATGAGGTGGCCGGGGCGCTGGAGGCTCAGAAGTCCCTTGCCGCCAGGCGGGAGATCGTGGAGCAGAGCCTGGCCCACGGGGCCATCCTGGTGGCCGAGGATCTGGAGGAGGCCATGGACTTCTCCAACGCCTTCGCCCCGGAGCACCTGGAGATCGTGGTCCAGGAACCAATGGAGGCTCTGGACCTGGTCCGCCACGCCGGATCGGTCTTCCTGGGGCCCTTCACCCCCGTGGCCGCCGGCGACTACGCCAGCGGGACCAACCACGTCCTGCCCACCTCCGGCTACGCCCGGGTCTTCTCCGGGCTGAACGTGGACCACTTCACCAAGAAGATCACCGTTCAGAAGATCAGCAGCCAGGGGCTGGCGGGAATCGGGGATATCATAATCTCCCTGGCCGAGGCCGAGGGGCTGAAGGCCCACGCCGAGTCGGTTAGAAAGAGGCTGGAATCTCTGCCGGACGAGGAGTGATCCTCCCCATCTGGCGTTCTGCCATTTTTGCCTCTTTTTTTGCCCGTTTATCCTTCCCTCCTGCGGTCCATCATCTCCACGGCCATGAGAAATCCTATGGCCCTCTCCGAGAGGGGATACCTTCGAACCAGGGCCTTGAACCTGTGGCCGTGGTTGGGCTCCAGCAGATGGGCCAGCTCGTGGACGATGACGTAGTCCTCCACCCAGCGGGGCGCCTTTTGCAGCCGGTTGCTGATGCGAATGGTCCTGTCGGTCGGGGTGCAGGAGCCCCGCCGCCGGGCCTGGCGGTCGGAGTAGGTTATGCTCTTCCAGGATAGCGCTCCCTGGAAGTACTTCTGGTTGAGAAACCGGGCCCTTCTTTCCAGGTAGGCATCGTCCCGGCCTTCCCGGGAGCGGGCCACCTTTTTCTCCAGGCGGCTTTGCAGCTTTTTGATGTGCGGCTCCAGCTCGGCGTCGGTCGCCGAGGCCGGGACCAGCATCTCAATCACGCCGTCCACCACCCGGGCCTGGATGGTCTTCTGCCTGCGGCTGGATCGCTTGATGATGACCTCCATTCTGGGACCCTCCTGAAAGAGACCTGAAGGCCCCGGGAATCATTAACCTGTTGCACGGATCCGGGACCATTGGGGCCTGGTCAGGGCAGCGATGGGGGCAAAGGCTCTGGCCCAGGGCGGGGCCAGGGCCGCCGCTGTGGCAGAGGATCTGTCCGCTGGAGGGCCATGGAAGGCGGCCCGGCGAGAGGACGGCTGAGGCCCTCCCTGGCCAGCGTTTTAAATCAATTGTCGAAAAAGGCTCACAGGCAAGGCATCCAGTCCACGCTGATCTCTCCAGGCGAGCTGTTGTCCCAGAGCTGGATGAACTTCTGGATGCTGAACACCCCGGTCAGGTCCTCGATGCTCCGGCCGTACTCCACCCGCCGGCCGCTGGCATCCAGGCCGGCAGAGATCCAGGCGATGTGGGCCTGGCCGATGACATTGGAGTTGATGCTGGCCTCCAGGACGCCCCCGCCGCAGGCACCGGGGGAGGAGGTGCGGGTGTGGACCGAGGTATCCATCTGCAGGTGTTCGGCGTGGCTGTAGCTCTCGGAAAAGGCAGCTCCTGCGTCGTAGTTCATGACAGCCAGGCCGTAGGACCACTTGCTGTCCTGGCCGGCGGCGTAGTTGACGGGAACGGGAAACGCTGCCCCGGCGGCGGCCAGGACCAGACAGGCCGCGGCCAGGGCCACGATAATCCTCATCTTTGGCGACACCAGCAGAGCCATTAATCTGCAATTGTCGAACCAGGTATTTAACATGTCGCCCGACAGGCAAATTGAATGAACTGATGAATCCAAGGACAGGGAGCGGCGGGGGGGTGGCCTGCAACTTAAGCCGACCATACTCAGTGGAATCGCATCATTAAAAAAATATATCCTATTAAATTATAACAGACAGACTATTCAAATTAAGAATTGGCTGCTCACCAATAGAATCAAATGTAGCTTCTTTAAAAGTAGTTCCAAGAAGGGTGCAAACTTAAGAAGGCTCTACTACATCAGATCAGCGCCCAAATCTGTAAAACGTACAGTCTGACAGAAGAGGGAGAATCAGATAGTTGAAGAGACTACAAATTAGCATAGGAGAAATGAATGAACACTAATGAAGAACGATCCAAAATTGAATTTGTGGAGTCCTGAAATTATTTCGCGCCCGTCCTAGTTTTATGGAATCCAAATTATTCATAATTTATTCA
>JAAEEW010000059.1 GCA_013415595.1 Methanosarcinales archaeon
CTGGATGAGGCTGCAGGAGGCCGGGGTCGGCCTCACCCTCATCCCCCCTGAGGAGGACGGGACCTTCGACCTGGCCCGGTTCGAGGAGGCGGTGGACGAGAATACCCGGCTGGTGGCCCTGGCCCAGGTCTCCAACAGCCTGGGGACAGTCCTCCCGGCAAGGGAGGTCGGCCGCATCTGCCGTGAGCACGGCTCTCTATTCCTGGTGGACGGGGCCCAGTCCGTCCCTCACCTGCCGGTGGACGTCGGCGATCTGGGCTGTGACTTCCTGTGCTTCTCCGGCCACAAGATGCTGGGCCCCTCGGGAACCGGAGTTCTCTGGTCCCGGGACGATCTGGAGCCCCTGATGGTGGGAGGCGGGATGGTGGAGGACGTCTCCGTGCACGGCTATGTCTCCAGGAAGGGGTACGAGGGACTGGAGGCCGGAACCCCCAATATCGCCGGGGGGATCGCCCTCGGGTCGGCCGCGGATTATCTGCAAAGGGTGGGAATGGAGGAGATAAGGGATCACGAGGCAACACTCTCTGCCCGGCTCTTGCAGGGGCTAAAGGAGATAGAAGGGGTAGAGGTCTACGGGCTCCCGGAGAGCAGGGGGCGGGCAGGAATTGTCTCTTTCAACATCCGGGATATGAATCCGCATCAGGTGGCCCTGATGCTGGACGAGGCATCCTCCATCATGGTCCGCTCCGGCCATCACTGCTGCATGCCCCTGATGAAGCACCTGGGACTAAAATCGGGGACGGTCAGGGCTTCCCTCTATCTTTACAACACCCGGGACGAGGTGGAGTCCTTCTTGCAGGCGGCAGAGGAGATCAGCAGGGCCGTCCGTTAGCCGGAGCGCTCTTTGTCATCGGCTAACCCTCTCTCTGTCATCTGCCAGCCCTCTCTTTTAATCCTCGGCAACTGCTCCACCATCTTTTGCCAGGCTGTCCAGGTAGCTTTGCACGGAGCTTGCGTGTCCCCTTCTCCTGGCCAGCCGCTGGATCTCCCGCCACACCCCGCTGCCGTACTGCATGGCCTTCTTCTGGTAGCAGGCCACTTCCCGGGGCATGAACCGGCAGGCCACTTCTCGCAGGGGAGCCTTTCGCACCTGGCCCTTGACCTTCTCCCGGGCCGGGATGGACCTGGCGGCATTCACCACCCGCAGGTCCAGATAGGGCAGGGAGAAGCAGGTGGCGTGAAGGGAGGCCACTGCCTGGTCTCGCTGCAGCTGCACGGCCAGCCTTTGAAAATCGCGCTCCAGGTCCTCTTCCAGGGTCTCGCTCTCCAGGTAGCGGGCGTATCCTGCGAAGAGCTCGTCTGCCCCCTGGCCGGCCAGGACCCGCCGATATCCGTTCTCCCCGGCAAAGCGGGCCACGAAGTAGAGCGTGGTGGCGATGGAGGCGTCCACCGGATTTGCCTCCGGGATGGCCGGCAGGACCCTGGCCAGGGCTCCTTCGATCTCCTTGGCGTCGATCTCCACCCTCTCCAGAGAGAGCCCCAGCAGCCCGGCCACCTCTGCCGCCCGTCTCAGGTCGTGGGAGCCGCCTAGGCCCACGGCCACGCACGGCCTGCGGGCCAGGCAGGCCACCAGGGCGGAGTCCACCCCTCCGGACATGGCCACCACCCCCTCCGTCGCTCGCAGCCGGACCGCCTCCTGGATGGCCTCTCCCAGGTCCATGGCAGACGCCGGGGGGACGATCTGCCCCAGGGTGCGGCCTCTGCCGATCAGGGAGCCAGGGGGACAGTCGCCGGGCACGATTCCCAGATGGTCCCGGGCCATGCAGCCGTCCCACTGCAGGAAGAACTCGCCCCCGCAATCCAGAATCTGCCGGGGGTCGGCAAAGAGCATGGCCTCCAGCTCATCCCTCTCCAGGATCCTTCCCTCAGACTCCACAAAGCCCCTGATCTTCAACGCCATGGCCATTGCTGTGCACCGAATCCTCTGCGGTTAATTTGTCCGGCCAGCGACCTGGATTAGCCGAAGTTCGAGGCAGCCAGCCGGCCCAGGATCTGCTCAGGTTTAATATGAGCCTTAAATCTTTGGCCAGGCCAGAGCATGGACGGTCAGAAACTGCAAGATCAGAACTGCTCGGTTGGGAACATGCAAGGTCAGAACCCACAAGATCAGAATCTGCAAGGTCAGAATTGCAGAATAAGCCGGCATGGCGTCATCGGCCAAGTCGGCAATCGCTCGGAATCAATCTATGGGTGATGAATTTTCGTGAATGGGCCGGCTGCAGGAGGGCAAATTCTTTTAAACCATGGATCGAAGGATGTGGGGCAATCTAGCGTGAGGTGATGGATGCTACAGGTAGTCTTCCTGGGAACTGCGGGCTCTCTTCCTACTCCCGACAGAAATCCTTCGGCGGTGCTGGTCAACCGCGAGGGCGAGCTCCTGCTCTTCGATTGCGGCGAGGGAACGCAGCGGCAGATGATGCGGGCCAAGACGGGGATGATGAAGCTCTCCCATATATTTCTCTCTCACCTGCACGCCGATCACATCCTGGGAATACCGGGGCTGCTGGAAACCATGGCCTTTCAGGGCCGAAAGGAGCCCCTGTACATAGTGGGACCCATCCGCACCTCGGCAGTGGTCTCGCTATTCAACGATCTGGGCTGCTGTTCCCGAAACTTCGGCATAAACGTGTTGGAGATGGAGCCGCGGTCGGTGCTGCGGATGAACGGCTATCAGGTGGAGGCCGTGGAGACGGTTCACAGCGTCCCCAGCCTGGGCTTCTGTTTAAAAGAGGACCAGCGCCTGGGCAAGTTCGACCGGGACGCCGCCGTCTCCCTGGGAGTCCCCCCCGGTCCCCTCTTCGGCCGTCTGCAGCGAGGCGAGACGGTGGAAGTGGAAGGGAACGTCGTTCGCCCGGAGCAGGTCATGGGAAGTCCCCGCCCCGGGAGGAAGATCGTCTACACCGGCGACACCAGGCCCTGCAAATCGGTGGAGGACGCCAGCAGGAACGCCGACCTGCTGATTCACGACGCCGCCCTGGCCGACGATCTGGCGGAGTGGGCGGTGGAGACCAGGCACAGCACTGCCGGTGAGGCCGGGGAGCTGGCCGCCCGGGCCGGAGTCAGACGGCTCGTCCTGACCCACATCAGCTCCCGATACTCCGAGGACGTCATGCCGCTTCTCAAGAATGCACAGAGCCATTTCGAGAACGTCCTGGTGGCTGAGGACCTGATGAGAGTGGAGATCCGGCTGAGGGATGAGTGAGCTTCAGGTGCCAGTGAGCCTCAGGATTGGGCGATCCTCGGAATTGAGCGATCCTCTGGACGAGTGAGCCGTTGAAGGCCTCCTTTGGCAGCTGGAGGTTGGAGGGCGGCCGGTCCCATCCGCCCGGAGAATTCAAAGGGCAAAGGGGCCCGGCAAAAAGTATCAGAGGGGATTATGATCCTCTCGCTCTTTCCTCACGGCAGACATTAGCTCCCGGGACAGCTCGTCATCCCGTCCGATAAGGGAGATCTCCAGGGACTCCATGGCCGTATCGATCATGGCCCGGGCGTGGTCCATGTTCATTCCCCGGCTCTCCACCTCTATCCCCTTTCTGAACAGGGCGTCTATCTCGTGGGGCGGGAAGTTCAGGGCGGTGGCTGCGGAAACGGCCCGGCCGAACATCTCCATTTTTATGTAGTACCCCAGGCCCTCCTGGTACAGGCGCTCCGCCTGCTCCGGCCGATCCGCGTTCCTGGCGATCAGGGCCGCCCACAGGTAGTCTCCGGCGTCCACCAGAATCTGAACGGCTCTGTCTATCCGTCCGCTGTCCCTGGCCAGGACCACGGCGTACTCCGTTTCGCCATTCTCCACCAGAACGTCAATCCCCATCTCCACCAGTTCTTCGGGAAGGCTCCTGCGGTTCTCGATCACGTAGCTGAGCTTCTCCTGCGGATTCATGCTCTCGAAACTTTCAGTCAATTCAAGCCTCCAAAGTCAAGCTCTTCAAAGCATCTTCCTTATCAGATCAAAATCCACCCGGGCGGTGGAATCGATGGTCAGGGGGGTGATGGAGATCTTTCCATCCTGGTAGACCGCTCTCACGTCTGTACCCTCCATCTCCCTGCAGATCAGGTCGCCGTCGATCCAGTAGTAGGGTCTGCCCCGGGGATCGGCCCTCTCCTGCACCGAGGTCTTGAAGATCTTCCTGGCCAGCCTGGTGACCACGATCTCGGTATCGTCAGTGGCGTTGGCCGGCAGGTTGACGTTCAGAATATCCACTCCCGGGGGAAGCCCCTTCTCCAGCACCCGGGCGGCGATTTTA
>JAAEEW010000007.1 GCA_013415595.1 Methanosarcinales archaeon
CGTTCGAAAGGATAATGGCCGGGAGCGATACGGCCAGAGCGAAATGTTCGAGAGCACAAGGGTCTGAGGGCAATGGTCGAAAGGGCAATGGCCGGGAGCACCGGTCACAGGACGAGGGTCAATAGACGGTGGTCCCCGGGCGGTGCTCAGAGCATGACGGCGGCCATGACGGTGGAAAGGGAAAAAGGTCACCACACAAAGGGTCTGAGGGCAATGGTCGAAAGGGCAATGGCCGAAATCAACGATCACGGGACGATGGTCAATGAGCTATGGTCCCCAGACGGTGCTCAGAGCATGACGGCGGCCATGACGGTCGAACGGGGAAATGTTCACCAACAAAAGGGCAGAGGGAAAGGCGGCGAAGCGGCCGGCTGACCGGACGGCCAGACCAGGCTGACAGCAACGGAACATGAACGGTGCAGGAATGAAGGACCACAGCTACCCGGTGAAGGCAAGAGGCATATGCAAGGGATTTAGCACCCTGTTCAGCCGCAAGGAGGTGTTGTTGGACGTCTCCCTGGAGGTAGAGGAAGGGGAGATATTCGGCATCATCGGGCCCAACGGCTCGGGCAAGACCACCCTCTTATCCATATTCTCCACCCTCATCTTCCCGGACCGGGGAGACCTGTGCATTTTGGGGCTGAACGCCAGAAAGGAGACCCACGCCGTCAGGGGGCTGATCAACATCAGCACCGGAAAGCCCAACTTTCCCTGGAGCCTGACCGTCTGGGAGAACCTGCTGCACTTCGGAATGCTCTACGGCCTGCACGGATCACAGCTTCACGGCGCGGTGGAGGAGGTCATGGACAGCTTCCAGCTCCAGGAATACCGGGATTCCCGGTTCGAGAGCCTCTCCACGGGCCTGAAGCAGAGGCTCTCCCTGGCCAAGTCCATGATCAACCACCCCCGTCTGCTCTTCCTGGACGAGCCCACCACCGGCCTGGACCCGGAGATGGCCATCAAGACCCGGTCCCTGGTGAGAAAGATCCACCGGGAGGGGGTATCGGTGATCGTGACCACCCACTACATGCCGGAGGCCGAGCAGCTCTGCGACCGGGTGGCCTTCCTCAAAGAGGGCCGGATCGCCGCCCTGGACACCCCCGGGAACCTGAAGAGGAGCCTCAAGCTGGGGGAGAGGATCGTAATCCAGTATCGGGGGGAGCTGGACCGGGAGGCTTTGAGGACGGTGCCTGGCGTTCTCTGTGCAGAGTTCCGAGACGGCCGGGCGGAGCTGGTGGTGGACAAGAGCCAGGAGAACATGAGCCGGGTGATGAGGCTATTTGCGGGAACGGAGATACTGGACATGGCCATAGAAGAGCCGGACCTGGAGGATGTCTACCTTGAGCTGGCGAGGTGAGGTAAACAAGTGCCTATCGGCCACCTACAAGAACTGGATCACGTCCAAACGAAACGTCTTCACCGTCTTCGAGCTGATCTTCTGGCCGCTCATCAGCCTGCTCTCCATTGGTCTATTGACCAGGTTCCTGGAGGTGGACAGCAACGCCGTCTCCTTCCTGCTGGTGGGAGCCATCGGCCTTACCATCCTCCAGATCTGCCAGATCGACGTGGCCTACGTCCTGCTCTTCGACATGTGGTCCAAGAGCATCAAGAACACCCTGGTCTCCCCGGTGCGGGGATACCACCTGGTCCTGGGAGCCCTGCTCTTCGGCATGATCAGGGGGACGGCGGCCTTTGCCATCCTGGCCGGGATGGGCTGGATGCTCTTCGGATTCGATTTCCTGGCCGGGGGGTGGACCACCATCGCCGTCTTCCTGGCCGGGATCTTTGTCGTCTCGGCAGTCATCGGCATGACGGTATGCATATCCATCCTGACCTTCGGCCAGAAGGCGGACGTAGCCGCCTGGAGCCTGAGCGGGCTGATAATGCTGGTCAGCGGCATCTACTACCCGGTGGAGGTGCTCCCCGGGCCCCTGCAGCTCATGGCCAGGGCCGTCCCCCTGACCTACTTCCTGGAGTACTACCGCACCGCTTACGGCTATGCAGGCCACCAGGTGCTGACGGGAGCAGCCCTGGCCGCACTGTATTTCGTGGTCGGCCTGCTGATAATGGAATGGTCCATCGAGAGGGCCAGGCGGACGGGGATGCTGCTGAGGCTCTCGGAGTGACCGGCCCGGAGGGAAGAGCGACTTGCCGGCGCGGGATTAAAGTTTTAAGGTCGCCGGCACATAATGATGAGGGCGTTTGATTTGACCATAGAGGGGACTCTTTGCAGGCTCAAGGTTGGCGATCTCCATCCGGTGGGATTGATGGCGGTCATAAACCTGAGCGAGGAATCATTCTACAAGGGATCGGTAGCCACGCCCGACCACATCCTCTCCCTGGGAAGCAGGCTGGCGGAGGAGGGAGCCGACCTGATAGACCTGGGAGCGGTCTCCACGGCCCCCGGATCGCCCCCCATCTCGGAGGAGAAGGAGATGGACCGCCTCTTCCCGGCCCTCAACGAGCTGGCAGACAACCTGGAGGTGGGCATATCCGTGGACACCAGCCGCTCCAGGGTAGCCAGAGCCGCGCTTTGTGCCGGAGCGACCTGCATAAACGACGTCTCCTGTCTGGCCGACCCCCTGATGGCCAGAGTGGTGGCCGACCACCAGGCATCCCTGATCCTCATGGCCTCCCGCCGCCGGCCTGGAGACCTGCTCAGCTTGAACCGGATAATTCCCCGGCTGGGGCAGGCGCTGGATGAGGCCGAAGCCGCCGGAATCGAGCGGGAGAGGATGGCCGTCGATCCGGGGATAGGGAGATGGATTCCGGAGAAGACGGCCGACTGTGACCTGGCCATTCTGGAGGGGTTCAGGCGGCTGCGGGTGCTGGGCCGGCCCATGGTGGCGGCCCTCTCCCGCAAGTCCTTCATCGGCACGGTGCTGGGAGAGGCCGACCCGGGAGGCCGCCTGGCCGGATCGCTGGCGGCGACGGCGGTGGCCGTCTACAACGGGGCCCACCTGGTGCGCACCCACGACGTGGCCGCCACCCTGCCCATCATCCGCATGGCCGAGGCCATACGCGCCGTGCCCTGCCAGGCCGGTGGCCAGGGGATCGAGGTGGAGCTGCTGGGATCGCTCGGAAACCAGGCTGACCTGTCCGAGGCCCTGAGGCAGGTGGCTGTGGGCGAGGGCGGCGAGCGCTACCTGTGCCTCAAGGGGGCCTTTCGCATTCTGTCGGTGCAGGGGATCAGCGCCATGGAGGCGGTGATCATCAAGCAGGAGATGCTGGCCCGGGGAGGGGACGCGGCCATTCCCAGGAAGGCTCTGCGCTGCGATCCCTCGCCCATGGGGACCCTGATCTTCGGCACCGTGGCCCAGATATCGAGCATGGCCAGAAAGCTGAAGGAGCAGCCCTTCAACCTCCCGGTCATCGGGGAGCACATCGAGACGGTATTGAAGAGCATCGAAGGTTAAACGGGAGAGGAGAGGCTTTAATGGAAGTTCTGGGCATCAAGACGGCGCTGATCGGGATCAGGGACGACCTTTTGAGCATTCTGGAGAGGGGCATGGAAGCCTCCGGGATAGAGCTTCAGGATGGAGATATCCTGGTGGTTTCAGAGAGCGTGATTGCCACCTGGGAGGGACGGGTGGTAGCCCTGGACTCGGTGGTGCCTGGAGAGAAGGCCATAGCCCTGGCCGCCCGCTACGGCAAGGAGCCCCAGGAGATGGAGCTGATCCTTCGCGAATCGGACCACATCGTGGGAGGAATTCCCGGGGTGGTCCTCACCCTGAAGGACGGATTTCTCTACCCCAACGCCGGGGTGGACCGCTCCAACGCCCCCCCGGGAAGCATCGTCCTGCTCCCCGCCGACTCGAGAAAGTCGGCCGCCATGATCAGAGAGTACTTCGCCAGCCGCAGCGGGAAGAATATTGCGGTTATCATCGGCGACAGCCGCACCCACCCCCTTCGCCTGGGCTGCGTGGGTGTGGCCCTGGCCTGCGACGGCATCCTGCCGGTGGAGGACGCCCGGGGCCAGCACGACCTCTTCGGCAGGGAGCTGAAGATCACCCGAAAAGCGGTGGCGGACAACCTGGTCTCCGCCGGCCAGATAGTCATGGGAGAGGGAGACGAGGGCATACCGGCGGTGGTGATCAGGGACGCGCCGGTGGAGGTGGTCCCGGGGGGCACCTGCCAGGAGATGCCCACCATTCCCCCCCAGGAGTGCATGTACATCGGGGCCCTGCGGGCTGGACCCCACCCCTACCTGGGAGGCCACGACGACCTGATCCAGGCGGCGGCGGCGGCCATGAAGACCGCCTACGCCCCATACTCCGGATTTTCGGTGGGAGCCGCCCTGCTGGCCGAGAGCGGCCAGGTCTATGCAGCCGGAAACGTGGAGAACGCCTCCTCCGGAGCGGACATCTGTGCGGAGAGGGCGGCCCTCTCCCGGGCCTTGGCCGCAGGAGAGACCGGCTTTCGGGCCCTGGCCGTGGTGGCCGATACCAGAGAGCCCATCGCCCCCTGCGGGATCTGCCGGCAGAACCTGATCGAGTTCGGGGAGGGAATCGAGATCGTGATGGCCAACACCAGGGGAGGAGCCTGCGTGGCCACCGTGGGAGAGCTGCTGCCCCATCCCTTCACCGTGGCCTCCATGAAGGCCCGGGCAGAGGATGAGGAGAAGATTTCAGATGGCGTCACCTCCACACCCCTCCCTGGGAAATGAGGGGAGGCCAGGAGGGCAGGGGTTTATGCCCAGGACGGCAGCCCGGGACCCGAGGCGTCCTGGGACGAGGCATTCGGGAGAGGGCCTCGACCAGCCGGGAGATCTCCCCGCCGACCCTGCCCTCAGGGGCGCTCCCCTGCCCGGGAAGGAGGGCTTTTGGGGCCCTTTTGGAGGAGTACTTTTATATAGATTGGATAGCAGATGGCCGGTTTCTAAAGATGTTTGCTGTGAAGAAGTGAGTTCGAATCCCCCGACCGCCCGGTCAGAAAGGCGGAAGGGCCCTGAAGGGCGCTGCGCCGCTTCAGGCGATGGCCCCTGACAGCGGGACAGCCAAATAAAATAATTTTATAATCATAATGATATGAATGAACAAAAGGTTCAATAAGCATTCGGACAGGTTGCCAGGGAAGAGAAGAGGATCAGCTCATCCGCTGATATCGATCTCAAAAATTGTGCCGATGTCCATCCGGGCATCAAGCCGGGAAGGGAGGGCGGTTGCCCCGTGAAGACCAAGGTATTCCTGAGGGAACTGGGAAATCTGCTGACGCTACTTGGCCTGCTGCAGATCCTGCCGGGCATCGTGGCCGCAGCCTACGGCGAGCTGGACGGGATCATAGCCTTCGGGCTGACCGCCCTCATCAGCTTGCTGGCCGGAGTCTCCCTCAAACGCCTGGGAGACGGGGAGGAGATGGGCACCAAGGAGGGATTCGCCCTGGTGGCCTTCGGCTGGATGGCCGCCGCCATGGTGGGGGCCCTGCCCTACGTCCTGCTGGGAGTGGGGATGGTGGACGGACTGTTCGAGTCCATGTCCGGCTTCACCACCACCGGGGCCTCGATTCTCACCGAATACAGCTCTGACGGCTACTGGATTTTGAACGCCACCGCCGCCAACCACAGCGTGGCCTCCAACCTGGCCGGCGGGTTCCAGCAGATGACCATGAACCTCTCCCTGAACCTGAGCTTCAACGCCACCCTGGACAACAGCACGAATGGCACGCTCCTCAATAGCACCCTCCTGAACGGCTCGTTGTGGGACGGCGGGCTTTTTGCCCGGGAGGCCGGCAACGCCACGGACGCCCTGAACGCCACCGCCCAGAACGTGACAGCCCAGAACGTGACCGCTGCCCACACCTACCGGGGTCTGCTCTTCTGGCGTGCCTTCAGCCAGTGGCTGGGCGGAATGGGCATCATCCTGCTCTTCATTGCCATCCTGCCCAAGCTGGGGGTGGCCGGGAGGCAGCTCTACAAGGCAGAGGTGCCGGGGCCGGAGAAGGACGCCCTGACCCCCAGGATCAGGCAGACCGCCAAGCTGCTGTGGGGAGTCTACCTGGCCCTGACGGTGCTGGAGGTGATCCTGCTGGCCCTGGCCGGGATGCCCATCTACGACGCCGTGTGCAACACCTTCGCCACCATGGCCACCGGCGGCTTCTCGCCCCAGTCGGCCAGCATCCTGGCCTACAACAGCCCCCTGATGGAGGGCATTATAGTTCTGTTCATGTTCCTGGCCGGGGCCAACTTCGCCCTCCACTACCGGACCATTCATCAGGACCGCACCTGTCTGTTCAGGGACCCTGAGTTCCGGCTTTACGCGGCCATCGTCCTCGTGGCCACAGCGGTGATAATGGCCTGGGGAGGGCTCTCCGGTGAGGTGGCGGAGAGGTTCCGGTTCTCCATATTCCAGGTGGTCTCCATGATGACCACCACCGGATTTGCCACCGACGACTTCGACCGCTGGTCGGCGGCAGGCAAGCTGGTGCTCTTCATGTTGATGTTCATAGGAGCCTGTGCCGGCTCCACCGGTGGGGCCATCAAGGTGAGCAGGCTTCTGCTGGTGCTGAAGTACGCCTACCGGGAGCTGTTCACCGCGCTTCATCCCAAGGTGGTCATGCCGGTCAAGCTGGGCGCAAATCCGGTGAAAGAGGAGATCTTGCGGGCCAGCGTCACCTTCTTCGGGCTGTACCTGATAATCTTCGCCGCCGCCTCTCTGATCCTGGCGGCCATATCCTACCACCAGGGAGACATGAACATGGAGGCCATTCTCTCCGCCGTGGCCACCACTCTCGGAAACGTCGGTCCCGGCTTTGGGCCGGTGGGCCCGGTCATGAGCTTTGCCGAGGTCCACCCCCTGGGAAAGATCCTGCTGGTCTTTTGCATGTGGATCGGCCGGCTGGAGATAATCACCGCCCTGGTGCTGATACTCCCGGAGTTCTGGAAGCGATGACCAAATGATCCAGATTGTCACCCTGGCCGACAACAGCACCTGTCTTGGACCCCGGCTGCTGGGGGAGCACGGATTTTCCGCCTGCGTTGTGGCCAGCGGCCAGAGACTGCTATTCGACGCCGGCCAGACCGGGGTTGCCGCCCACAACGCCCGGGTCCTCGGGCTGGACCTGAGAGGTGTGCCGGTGGTTCTCAGCCACGGGCACTACGACCACGTCGACGGCCTCCCTGCCCTGCTGGAGATGACCGGCCCCGTTCCCGTCTTCTGCCACCCCCAGGCCTTCTCCCCCCGCTACGCCCTGCAGGAGGGCCGGCCACAGAGGCCCATCGGCCCCTCCTGGAGGAGAGAGGAGATGGAGGCCCGGGGGGTCCGGTTCGAGCTGTCCAGGGAGGCCAGACGCTTAGGCCCCGGAATATGGCTGACCGGAGAGATCCCCCGCCTGGCAGACTTCGAGACCCCGGAGAAGAAGCTGGTCTGTGACCAGGGCGGCCAGGGCCAGGGGCTGGCGGTGGACCTGGTCCCCGACGACCAGGCCCTGGTGCTGGAGACCGACCGGGGCCTGGTGATACTCCTGGGCTGCGCCCACAGCGGGGTGGTGAACACCATCCGCCACGCCCGGCAGATCACCGGGACCTGGGAGGTGAGGGCTATCGTAGGCGGGACCCATCTGGGAGGAGCTGACGAGGCCAGGATCAAAGAGACAGTGCGCTGCCTGAAGGAGTGCAACCTCAAGATTCTGGCCCCCTGCCACTGCACCGGCAGGGCCGCCTTTGTCCTGGCCAGGGAGTTCCAGGACCAATTCATTTTTAACTGTGCAGGCAATAAAATTGTGCTATGAAGGCCCTTCTCTTCGATCCCTTCTCCGGCGCCTCCGGGGACATGATCATGGGCTGCCTGCTGGACCTGGGCGCAGACCCTTCTGCGGTGGACGAAGCGGTGCAGTCGGTGGGCTGCCGCCTGGAGATCGCTCCGGCCACCCGGGGCCACCTCCGGGCCACCAGGGCCATCGTCCGGGCAGACCGCCGCTTTCACACCCTGGCCGAGGCCTGCTCCATTCTGGAGGAGTCCAGCCTCGGCCCGGCGGCCCTCTCCCGGGCCAGGGGCATTCTGGACGCCCTGGCCGCCGCCGAGGGACGGGTGCACGCAGTGGAGAAGGAGGAGGTCCATTTCCACGAGATAGGGGCCCTGGACGCCCTGGCGGACATCGCCGGCTGCTGTGCCGCCCTGGAGAACCTGAAGCCGGAGCGGGTGCTGTCCCTTCCCGTCTTTGTGGGCGGGGGGACGGTTCGCTCCGCCCACGGGCTGCTGCCCGTCCCCGCTCCGGCCACCATGGAGATTCTCTCTGCCCGCTCCATCCCCTGGCAGGGAGGGCCGGCGGCCAGGGAGCTCCTGACCCCCACCGGAGCGGCCATCCTGGCCAACGTTGTGGACGATTTCCTGGAGGCCTTCCCCCAGGTCCGGGCCAGCCGGGTGGGCTACGGAGCGGGATCCTGGGAGGGTGAGGAGGTGCATAACCTGCTGCGGGGTGTGGTGGGCACGGTCCGCCACCACCTGGGCACTGACCGGGTATCCCTCCTGGAGACCAACGTGGACGACGTCACCGGGGAGGTGCTGGGAAACCTGGTGGATCTGCTGATGCAGGACGGGGCCCTGGACGTCTCGGTCATCCCGGCGGTGATGAAAAAAGGAAGAAGCGGCAGCCTGATCCGGGTAATTGTGCGGGAGGACGACCTGGAGAGGATCTCCCTGCGGGTCATGCGGGAGACCGGATCCCTGGGGCTGCGGATCTTCCCGGTGATGCACCGCCTGGTGGCCGGTCGCCGGGGCATGTTGGTGAAGGCAACGCTAGGCGGGGCGGTGCACGAGGCAAAGGTTAAGGTCAGCTTCCTCGGCCAGGAGGTCCTGAACGTCAAGCCGGAGTTCGAGGACTGCAAGAGGATTGCCTCCGCCACCGGCCTGCCCCTCAAGGAGGTGGCCCGGGCCCTGGCGGAGGAGGGCTGGAGACAGGTCGGAGAGGACCATCCATCATAATATTATAATAATAGTAGTGGAATTGGCACCTGAAGCGGCTATTATCGCAAGGTTGATTAAGCTTTACCCGGACTGTTGCTGAGGTGTATTTCCCGTGAAACTCGATGCCTCTGCGAGCCTCTTTGAGACGGCCAGGAAGCTGATGCCAGGGGGCGTCAGCAGCCCGGTGAGGGCCATTTCCCCCCTGCCTTTTTACGTCGCCCGGGCCAAGGGCCCCTACCTGTGGGATGCCGACGGAAACCGCTACATAGATCACTGTCTAGCCTACGGCCCCATGATCCTGGGGCACCGCCACCCGGCCATCCTGAGGGCGGTGGCCGAACAGATGGAGAACGGCTGGCTCTACGGAACTCCCACCGAGCTGGAGGTGCAGCTGGCCCAGAGGATCTGCGGCCTTTACCCGTCCGTGGACATGCTGCGGTTCGTGAGCACCGGCTCCGAGGCCACCATGGCCGCCATCCGCATAGCCCGGGGGGCCAGCGGCAGGGACAGGATCGTCAAGATCGAAGGCGGATTTCACGGAGCCCACGACTGCGTGCTGGTGAAGGCCGGATCGGGGGCCACCACCCTGGGGACTCCCGACTCCCGGGGAGTGCCGGTGGACACGGCCAAAAACACCCTCCAGCTCCCATTCAACGACCTGGAGGCCATGGAGCGGGTGTTCAAGGACAACCGGGGCCAGATTGCGGCAGTGATCATGGAGCCGGTTCTGGGAAACATCGGCCCGGTGCTGCCAGAGCCCGGATACCTGGAGGGAGTGAGGGATCTGACCAGGGAGCACGACATCCTGCTCATATTCGACGAGGTCATCACCGGGCTGCGCCTCAGCCTGGGCGGAGCCCAGAGCTACTACGGGATCACCCCGGACCTGACCACCCTCGGGAAGATCGTGGGCGGCGGGTTTCCCATCGGAGTGGTGGGAGGCCGGCGGGAGCTGATGGAGAACGTGGCCCCCCAGGGCGGGGTGTACCAGGCGGGAACCTTCAACGGCAGCCCGGTCTCCATGGCCGCCGGAATTGCCACCATCGACTTCATGCAGCGAGAGCAGGCCCTGGACCGGGTCAACGCCACCGGCGAGCGGGTGAGGAGGGCCCTCTCCGAGATAGTCGCCGACCTGGGGCTGGGCTACAGCGTGACCGGGATTGCCTCCATGTTCAAGGTGTTCTTTGGGGAGCGGCCGAAGAACTACACCATGGCCCTGAAATGCGACAAGGCCGGCTATCTGAGGTTCTTCCACCGCATGCTGGAGGCCGGGGTGTTCCTCACCCCCAGCCAGTACGAGACCGACTTCCTCTCCCTGGCTCACCACGAAGAAGTGGTAGAAAAGACACTGGAGGCATTCAAGTCAAACCTGAGAGGCTGATCATCGGCAGCCGGGGCAGCCCCCTGGCTCTGAGGCAAACGGAGATGGCCCTGGACCTGATGAGGGCCCGGGGAGTGGACGCAGAGATCAAGGTAGTGAAGACCAGCGGGGACCTGTTCCTGGACCGACCGCTGCACATGCTCTCCGGCCAGGGGGTCTTCGTGCGGGAGATAGACGAGCGGATGCTGGCTGGAGAGATCGACCTGGCGGTGCACAGCATGAAGGACCTGCCCAGCAAGAGGCCTCCCCGGATCAGCATCGCCGCCATAATGCAGAGGGACTCCCCCCACGACGTGCTGCTGAGCAGGGAGGGATACGCCTTCGACGAGCTGCCGGAGGGAGCCCTGGTGGGGACGTCCAGCATGCGACGGTCGTCCCAGATTCACCGGGCCCGGCCGGACCTGAGGACGGAGAGCATCCGGGGCAACCTGCAGACCAGGCTTCGAAAGCTGCAAGAGGGCAACTACGACGCCATCATCCTGGCCGAGGCCGGAATCCAGCGCATGGGCCTGGATCTCGAGTACTCTATCCTGGACCGGGAGAGGTTCGTCCCCTCGGCCAACCAGGGGACCATCGTGGTGGCCGGGGTCAGGGGGTCGGAGGGCGAGGCTGCGGCCCGGCTGATCGACCACCCCCCCAGCAGGAGAGAGACCCTGGTAGAGCGAAGGGTCCTGGAGGTGGTGGGCGGTGGATGCGTGGTTCCGGTGGCCGTGCACGCCCGGGCTGAGAATGGAGGGCTGCGGCTGGTGGCGGAGGTCCTCTCCCTGGACGGCCGGAGGTTCGTGCGGGTGGACGAGAACCTGAGCGGAGAGGGGCAGGAGCTGATGGACCAGGCAGAGAAGCTGGGATGCAGGCTGGTGAACATGGGAGGCAGAGAACTGGTGGAGGAGGCGATCAGGATTGGCAGGTAAGGTGTATTTGGTTGGAGCCGGACCGGGTGACCCGGAGCTCTTGACGTTGAAGGCCAGACGGCTCCTGCAGGAGGCAGAGGTGGTGCTCTACGACCGGCTGCTCAGCCCCAGGATGATGGAAGGGCTGAAGGCCGAGCTGATCGACGTGGGAAAGTCGGCAGGGCGCCACAAGCTGACCCAGGAGGAGATCAACCAGCTCTTGATAGAGAAGGCAGAAGCAGGACACGTAGTGGTCAGGCTGAAGGGAGGGGACCCTTTCGTATTCGGCAGGGGGGGCGAGGAGGCCCTGGCCCTGAGGGAGAGGGGAATTGCGGTGGAGGTGGTCCCCGGGGTGACCTCCGCCGTGGCCGTCCCCGAGCTGGCCTGGATACCGGTGACCCACCGCCACGTCTCCACCTCCCTCACCGTGGTCACCGGCCACGAGGAGCCGGGGAAGGACAACCCCCTGGACTGGGGGGCCCTGGCCAGGCTGGGGGGTACACTGGTGGTGCTGATGGGGGTGTCCCGGCTGGCCGAGAACACCGACCTGCTGATCAGGGGCGGCCGGTCGCCGGAGACTCCGGCGGCCATAATCGAGAAGGGCGGCTGGCCGGAGCAGCGCACGGTCAGGGGGACCCTGGGAACCATATCCGAGCTGGCCCGGGAGGCGGGGGTGGAGCCGCCGGCCATCCTGGTGGTGGGAGAGGTGGTGAAGCTGGCCCCCCTGCTGGCCACCCCCAGGATGGCCATATTCCGGGCCAGGAACCAGATGGCCGACTCGGTGGCCCTCTGCCAGGCCTACGGATTTCAGGCCGTGCCCGCCCCGGCCATCGGCCTTAAGCCCCTGGAGCTTCCCGGAGACCTGAAGGAGAGGATCGAAGGGGCGGACTGTGTGGTCTTCACCAGCTCCAACGGAGTGGAGATGGCCCTGAAGCACGACCTGAAGGATGCCCTCTCCCGGACCAGGGTGGCGGCCATCGGCCCCATGACCGGGAAGGCCCTGGAGGAGAGAGGGATCGCCGTGGCCCTGATGCCCCGGGAGTTCAGCTCTCTGGGCCTGGTGGAGGCTCTATCAGGCTGCCGGAAGGTCCTGTTGCTTCGAAGCGCCAGGGGAAGCCCGGCCCTGGTCTCGGGGCTGCAGGAGAAGGGCGTGGAGGTGGAGGACCTGCCCATCTACGACCTGGAGGGCTCTGGCGACCCGCTGCTGGACGAGCTGATCAGGATTGCCGCCGGCCTGGACGTCTTTGCCTTTACCAGCGGCTCCACCTCCCGCTACCTGATCAAGAGGGCCCGGGAGATGGGGATGGAAGACCAGCTCCGCCGGGCCCTGGCCAGAGCCAGGGTGGCGGCCATCGGACCTCCCACCGCCGACGAGCTGGAGCGCCTCGGGATCCGGGTGGACGTGATGCCGGAGCGCTACACCTTCGAAGAGATGCTGAAGGCAATAAAGGAAAGCATGAGGCCTGAATGATCATATTCTCCAAAGCCCTGGCAGACAGGGCCACAGTCTGGGAGGCCCTGCGGGCGGAGAGGGAAGCCTGCGAGGCCCTGCCCGCCGACCTGGTGCGGTTCTCGGCGGAGAAGAGGCCGGTGGTCATGTGGAATTTGACCCGCCACTGCAACCTGGCCTGCGACCACTGCTACATCGACGCCCAGGAGCAGGCCTCCCGGCCCGGGGAGCTGACGCTGGAGGAAGGAGTGGGCCTGATCGACGACCTGGCGGAGATGAAGGTCCCGGTGCTCATCTTCACCGGCGGGGAGCCCCTGATGAGCAGGAACTTCTACGCCTACGCCTTCCACGCCCGGGAGGCGGGATTGAGGACGGTCATTTCCACCAACGGCACCCTGATCACCCCCCAGGTGGCCGGCCTTCTCCGGGAGGCAGGGATCAAGTACGTGGGGGTGAGCATCGACTCCGCCCGGCCGGAGGTGCACGACCGGTTCCGGGGAGTCTCCGGGGCCTTCGCCAGGGCCATGGAGGGCCTTAAGAACGCCCGGGACGCCGGACTTCGGACCGGCCTTCGAATAACCCTGACCGCCGACAACTGGCACGAGGTCCCCGCCCTGCTGGACCTGGCCCTGGAGGAGGGCATACCCCGGTTCTGCCTGTACCACCTGGTGCCCACCGGCAGGGGGGCGAACATGGCCGGGAAGGACGTGACCCCGGAGCAGCGAAGGTCGGTGATCCGATTCCTGGCCGAGGCTGCCCAGGAGCTTCGAGATCGGAACATCGAGATCCTGACCACCGACTCCCCCATGGACGGGGCCTACCTCCTGGAGCTGCTGAAGGAGGAGCCGGAACGAAGGGAGTATGTTCACCGGCTGCTCTCCAACGCCGGCGGCTGCTCTGCCGGGGCCAAGGTGGCCAACGTCAGCCCCACCGGGGACGTCCACCCCTGCCACTTCATGCCCCAGGTGGTGGTGGGAAACGTGCGCCAGCGAAGCTTCAGCGACATCTGGATCGACAATCCCGCACCCGAGCTGCTGGCCATGCGGGGGATGCGGGAGCATCTCAAGGGAGCCTGCGGCAGTTGCGAATACCTGGAGCTGTGCGGAGGGTGCCGGCAAAAGGCATTCCACTACCGGGGAGACCTGCTGGAGGAAGACCCCACCTGTCTGCTGGAGAGGTCTTCAAAGGTCGATTAGCTGCGCCTGATTTTTAATAGGGCAGGAGGGGATTGGCCCTGGTGCGGGAGTCAGCCCCGTGACGGGAATTGGGCCTGATGCGGGGAATCGACCATGTGATTGGGGATCGGCCATGTGGCGGGAAGTAGAAATGGGAGGCCACAGCCCGGCTACATTTTTTCTCGGCGGCCCGGCTGGAGGAGGTCACTTCAGAGGGACCACGGCTCGCCCAACCGGCGTGTCCCGGCAAGGCCTGCCCAGCGGTCCCGGGATTTGAGAGCCCTGGTTTTGCAGCTTTCAGCTAGCAGGCCCTGGAGGGGCCAGGTTTCCCGGACATTAGAGGGAGACATCCTCCGGCAAAGCCGCATAATGCTGAAGATTTCATACTTTATACTGGAAAGTTTAATGTACTTTGATGTAGAATTATAATACGAGGTGAGTGAATTGGCACACCACGAGGAGAAGAAAGAAGAGAAGAAGGAAGAACCCGCAAAGGTCGAGCCAATAAAGCCTGGGGAGAAGCGCGGCGGCAAGAAGAAGTCCCTTCTGGACACCTGCCATTAGGCTGATGGAACGGGATGGCGGCCGGAGTTCCGGGCCGCCAAGTTACATTTATTATGATTATAGTTTTGCCATATTTTCTTTTAATGTGTATTATTAAATAGAATATTTTGACTGTATGCATCATTTCTGCTCCCGGGCCATCCTCCCCCGGGGCCGGAGCCTGTGAGGCTGATGGCTGATTGGGTGGGCAGAGATCCGCTAAAGGCAAAAGCCGGGGACGGAGAGGCGGAAATTCAGATCCAGGACGACAAATTATTCTACAACCCGGGGCTCACTGGTGAGGACATGGACGGGGATTTGGATCGCTTCGCTCTGCCGGACTGGCAGAGGGCCCGGGAATGGTGCAGGGCCAGGAACAGCCAGGGCATAGGGTGCATAATCGACGTGCTGGGGGAGAACGCCAGGAGCAAAGAGCAGGCAGAGCGCTCGGTGCAAAGTTACCTGCGCTGCATCCAGGCCATCCGAATGGAGGGGCTCCGGGCCTCGGTCTCGGTGAAGCTCACCGATCTCGGAGCCCTCTACGACCAGGAGTTGTGCCGGGACAACGCCAGGCTGCTCTGCCGGGAGGCGGCAGAGGTGGGGGTGGGCTTTGAGATAGACATGGAGGGAACGCCCCTGGTGCCCTTTACCATGGAGACGGCCCTAACCTGCGCCCGGGAGGGACCGCTGGCCCTGGCCGTCCTGGCCTATCTGGACAGAAGCGCCGAGGACCTGTCCCTGCTGCTGGAAAAGGGGATCAGGCCCCGACTGGTCAAGGGAGCCTACCTGGGAGATACAAACGATTTTCAGGAGGTTCAGAACAGGCTTAAAGCCCTGGCAAAGCAGGCCTACGAAAGCAGACAGCCCTTCTCCCTGGGCACCCACGACCCCCAGGTCCTGCAGTGGGCCAGGGCACGATTCTCCATAGATCGGCCCGTGGCCTTCAGCTTCCTGATGGGGCTGGCCGACCGGACCAAGCTGGAGCTGGCCGGGGAGGGGCGGGAGGTCTTTGAGTACCTGCCCTTCGGCAGCCGGCGGGGGCCCTACATCGCTCGCCGGGAGAAGTACCTGCGCGACCTGAGAGAGCTGAGCCGCACTCCGGCCCCCTGAACCCCAGCCTCCTGGGAACGGGGGAGAAGGTCCGAATGCAGGCCGCCGTTTTTGAAAATCCCCGAATTTAGAATCTTCCAGCTAAAATCCCCGGCAGGCCGCCTCCTGGGAGGAGCGGGGCTGTGGGGCGGGACAGAGGGATATGGAGACAGACAGGGCGGCCTGGCAGACCAGGGCGGCGAAGAGGGCGTAGGCCAGGGGAAGCCAGCCGGGCATCCCCAGCACCTCAGGCAGGGCGTAGTGCCAGGCCCCGGCGGCCACGGGCATGGACTCGCACAGGGGGCCGATCAGGCTTCCTCCAGCCATCAGGACCAGGGTGGCAGTCTGGCGAAAGGCCAGATAGACCAGGGCCGCTGCAGGCAGGCCGACGGCCAGGGTCAGGGGAGTGCTGTGGCCCAGGGAGACGAATATGGCGACCATGAGGCCGATTCCCGCCAGGGAGACGGGAACGGCCATCCCCCTGGCCGCCCCGGGGATGCCGCCGAGGACGCTTCGGGATATCAGCCACAGGGCGGGAGGAAAGCAGGCCCAGGCCACGGGAAGCCAGGGCGGAACGTAAAGGATGGCCCCGGTCTGGGAGTAGGTCCAAAGCCCCCCGGCCACGCAGAAGACCTCGGTCAGGGGGCCCAGCACCGCCCCGGTGGCCGCCAGCAGGACGGCCCTTCTGTAATCGCAGAGGCGCCAGACCAGAACGGAGACCGGCAGCAGCAGCAGGAGGGCCAGAAGGTAGGGACGCTGGAACTGAAAGACGATGGCTCCAGAGCCGTAGACCACCAGCAAAAGGATCAGGAACAGGTCGGCCAGGCGGGCCCGGATGGAGGGGCACTGGCCCCAGAGCGGGGTTTGGCAGGACTGAAGCGACGTGGCAGGTGGCATAACATGAAGAGGCATATCCCAAACCTCCGGACTGGATGGCAGCACGAAAGGCAATCTGAACGGCCCAGATCTCAGCCTGTATGCTAGAATGCTGCGCACTTTAAGTAACTGATCCACCGGGGATGCCCCGGCCCTCCCGGTCCCGGGGTGGGACGGAGATGTGCTGCCTTGATCTGTGCTGATGTGATCGAATCCTGCGGCTCGCAAGTTGCTTAAATCCCGGGAATTCCTGTTTGCTGATATGGCCATACGGATCATCTCCTTCGACATGGACGGCACCCTGGTGAGCTCCCGCTACACCGACCAGGTCTGGCTGGAGGGCATGCCCCTGCTCTACGCCAGGAGGCACGGCCTGGACCTGGAGGAGGCCAGGAGAAAGGTCTACGACGAGTACATGTCGGTTGGGACCGGGGACCTGCGCTGGTACAGCATGGAGCACTGGCTGGAGTACTTCGACATCCCGGAAGTCCCCGGCCAGCTTCTGGAGAGCTACCGGGACCAGGTGGAGGTCTATCCGGAGACGGAAGAGGTTTTGAGGAGGCTGGGGGAGAGGTTCGATCTGGTGGTGACCACCAACGGGGCCCGGGAGTTCCTGGACATGCAGCTATCGACCCTGGACGGGTACTTCAAGGCCACCTTCTCCACCACCGGCGACTTCGGACTGGTGAAGAGCCCGGAGGCTTACCGGGAGCTGTGCCGTCGCCTGCAGGCCAGGCCGGAAGAGGTCATGCACGTGGGCGACAACCTGAGCTTCGACTACCAGATGGCCAGGGAGGCCGGGCTGCAGGCCCTCTACCTGGACCGGGAGGGGATGAACAGGGGAGAGGATACCATCCGGGACCTGAGGGGAGTGGCGGACAGGTTGACTGGGGATGGGCACCATGATTTTAAATAAATAGAGTGCACCATTAACGATCATGAACATGGAAGACACGGAGAAGCGCCTGAAGGACCTGCTGTCCAGGGGGGCCTCGGAAGAGGACATGTTGAAGCAGCTCAGCCTGGCCGAGGGCTGCGGCCTGAAGGTGTGGTGCCAGGAGCAGACTCTGGCCGGCAGCGACAAGAAGATTCACCGCTACTGCGGCTACGTCAAGCGGTGCGACGACCCGGCGGAGAACACTGAGCCCATCTGCGGCGCCTGGCTGGACGGGCCCTGCCAGAAATAACGCTATTTTGCAAATATTAATAATTTTTATTTATAAAATTAATAATAGTATCGGTAATAGTATCGGCTGAGGATTATAGCAGAGACTGGAGAACCGTCCCCAGCCGGTAGGCCCGCTGCATATCGTCGTGGCTCGCAGCGACCTCTCCCTTCTCGTAGGCTTTGGCCAGCAGGCTTCCTGCGAACTCCATTTCCAGATAATCCAGGGAGCTTCTGAACATCTCCACCAGCGGCCGGCAGCCCTCCGCCCCTTCCTCAGAGGGGCTCACCAGCAGTCCTGCCTTGCCCTTCAATCTCTTGCTGGCTATGAAAGGTCGCAGCCGGTCGATGAACAGCTTCATCTTTCCGGTGGGACCGTACCAGTAGACCGGCGTCCCGAAGACGATGAGATCCGCGGCCTCTAAAAGGGGATAAAGCTCGTCCATTTCGTCCTTCAAGGAGCAGACGAAGGAGCCCTGTTTGCACCGGCGGCAATCCAGGCAGGGCAGGATGTCGTAATGGTAAAGGTACAGCTTCTGACAGTCGTGATTGCTGGCCCTGGCCCCCTGCAGGAGCTCCTCCACAAGCATATCGGTATTCCCGTCGACTCGAGGGCTTCCGACCAGTGCCAGGACTCTCATAAAGACCCCCTGCTGCATAGCGAGGGGATAATCCTTCCGGTCCGGTCCATGTACTCCCGGTACTGCTCCCCGAACCGGGAGAGCATCATCTGCTCCTCCCGGGAGACCCGCACCAGATAAAGGGGCAGAAGGGCGACCAGGAAGGCAGGGCCTGCCACCCAGTTCCATAGCAGCAGGGGCTGGGCCAGGGCCCACAGCCAGTGGGCGGCATACATGGGGTGGCGGATCCGGCTGTAGACGCCCCCAGTCACCAGGGTCTGGTCCGGCCCGATCTCCAGCTTCGGGGACCAGTTGCTCCCCAGGTCGACGTGAGACCGCCACAGGAGCCATAGGGATGATGAGAAGAGGACCACTCCCAGCCACCCGGCCCACTGCGGCAGGGCGTAGTCGAATCCCTCAAGCCAGGGAGTCAGCAGGTAGACCAGAGGCAGGACCAGCATGCCTACTGAGACCAGGAAGAGGAGAAGGGGATCGGCCCTGGAACTCCAGTTCTCTGCGGACCTGACCTTCCGCTTTCCTCTGGTGAAGCAAAAGCGGATCAGCGAGCCGGCAAAAAGGCCCAGGATGTAGAAGGCCGGGAAGAGTTCAGGACTCGGGAAATGAGCTGCCAAACTGCCACGCTCCAGTCTGATTGTGCAGGGTTATGATCCGCAATACGGGGCAGCCGGGCAGATCCGGGGCCCAAGACCGCTGCCTTCCCTCCGGCATCATGGGTGTACGCGCCCTGGCCACGGCGTCACGGTTGTAGCGACAAACGGCTCCCCGGAGCACCCCGGGAGGCGGATGCAGTAGACCGGGGGGGAGGCGTTTTAGGTATGGGGGCGGGGGATTTACTTGCCCTGCTCCCTGGTCCGGCTCTGGAACTCCTGCTGGATGTCGCAGCCCAATTTTCCGATGGCGTCGGACCGGCACTGCCGGCAGTGCTTCATCTGCTTGATGATCTTTCCCAACTCCGCCTGAATCTGGCGCGTCTCCTCTGGGGAGGGTGGAGTGATGTGGGCGAACTTGTACTGGGGTATCAGGGGCATGACGTTGTGGATGAAGACGCCCATGGACTTGATCTTGCGAGCCACGTCGAACACGTGCTGGTCGTTGATGGTGGGTATGAGAACGGTGTTGACCTTGACGATCTTCTTTCGCTTCAGGGCCTCCTGGATGCCCTTCAGTTGATGGTCCAATAGAAGCCTGGCCGCCTCCAGCCCCTCGTAGCGCCGGCCTTCGTAGACCACGTAATCGTAGATCTCCTTGCCGATCTCCGGGTCCACGGCGTTCATGGTCACGGTGATGTTGCACACCCCCAGCTCGTCCAGCTCTTTGACTTTATCCGGGAGCAATAGACCGTTGGTGCTGATGCACAGGATCAGGTGGGGATACTTCTGGCCCACCAACCGCAGGGTCTCGAAGGTCTCCTCGTTGGCCAGGGGCTCACCTGGACCGGCCACTCCCACCACCTTGATGTAATGGTGTTTTTCCAGGACCTCGTCCACCCGGGCCAGGGCCTCCTCCGGCTTCAAGACCTGGCTGGTCACCCCTGGCCTGGACTCGTTGACGCAGTCGAAGTCCCGAACGCAGTACTTGCACTGGATGTTGCACCGGGGGGCCACCGCCAGGTGCATGCGCCCAAAAGAGTGGCAGGCCTTCTCGCTGAAGCAGGGGTGCTCCTGGATCCTCCTGAGCTGCTCCGGGTCGTAGGGGACCTCCTTGCCGGCAACGTTGGCCACAGGATAGGTTTCTTGGCTCATGGGACGATACTCCATAGGTTATTATTAAGCGAATGGCTAAAAGACTACCGCCCCGAAGCGATAGATCGACGCGGACTGCAGCCCTCCATATCGGCTTATTCCGGCAAAGACGCATCCACATTTAACATCCTGAGTAGGACCGATCCTCAGCAGAGACACCCCGGGCAAAGAACGATTCCCCCGCGCGGGGAGACGGCCGGCAATCGGGAACTGCCTGCATCAGCCGTTCCCCTGCCAAAATCCTTATCCATCGATGAGTCAAAAACGAATGCCATGCCAAGGAAGGATCGCCTGGTCATCTGGCCAGCCTACATCGACTCCGAGAGAAGCCGCAGCCAGGGGAGGATAGTCTCAAAGGAGGATGCGGTACGCGACCCCAAGCTGGATGAGATAACATTCGCCGCCATGCATCTGGGCCTGGACCCGGAGGTGGAGCGGGACAAAGCTTACCCCAAGCACTGGTATGAAAAGCGGGGAAGGGTGCTGGTCCTGAAGAAAGAGCCCAAGTCCAGAATGATAAAGAAAATTGCTCGCGCCGTGAGAAAGAAACGGCGCTAACGCTCCTGGAGGGTCTCGAACTCCTCCACAATCTCCTTGCCCGCGACCACCTCGTCCACGCTGTGGATCACGCCGCCGAATTCCTGGATGACCTTCTCCACCACCCGGAAGTCCACGAAATCTCCCTCAATGGTGGCCTTGATGGTCTCCGTCTGCTGATCTACTTCGTAAAGGCTGATATTTACGCCGGTCACGCCCTCGAGGTTAGCCAGCACATCCGCCAGCTCGATGATGCTCGGGATGTGCGGCTTTAGCACGTCCAAAACTAAACGTCTGATCATTGCCTAGAAAACGCTCCTTGGTTATGAAGTGTGCAGTTCACTCGTAGTACCCTCTTAATAACCTTTGCGCGAGAGAACGCTTAACTACCTTACCGGCGCCGTCACTATCATGATCGACCTTCACACCCACACGGTCTTCAGCGACGGCGAACTCATACCCAGCGAGCTGGTGCGCAGGGCCGAGGTCCTGGGGTACAGGGCCATCGGCATTACCGATCACGTGGACTTCACCAACGTCGAGCAGGTCATCAGCAGCGTCTCCCGGGTAAAGGACCTGCAAGACGTGGTGAACATGAAGATCCTCCCCGGCGTGGAGCTGACCCACGTGCCCCCGGAGAAGATGGAGAAGCTGGCCACCCTGGCCCGCCGGCTGGGGGCGGAGATCGTGGTGGTGCACGGAGAGACTACGGTGGAGCCGGTCCGGCCGGGGACCAACCGGGCGGCGGTGGAGATCGGGGTGGACATCCTGGCCCATCCCGGATTTCTGACTCCCGAGGAGGCTGAGCTGGCCAGGGAGAACCAGGTCTGTCTGGAGTTGACGGCCAGGGCCGGGCACAACATCACCAACGGCCACGTGGCCAGGATAGCCCGGGAGACTGGTGCCAGGCTGGTGGTGGACACCGACGCCCACTCGCCCAATGATCTGATCGACCTGAAGAGGGGTGTGGAGATTGCGGCCGGGGCCGGACTGAGCCTGGAGGCGGCCAGAAGGATATTTTCCGATCATCCCATCATGAAGCTTTAAGTCCCATTATCGCCGCAACCGATGGAATAGAGAAGGGAACTACAATGGAAGTGGTGGCGGTAGACATATCAGGCAGGCATGAGGTCAAAGGGCGGTACTGCATGCTCTGCGCCGTTGTCTCTGCCAGGATATCCCCACGAAACATCCTCCGGGTCTACGAGGTTCGCCAGCATCCTCTGGTCTCGGAGAGGCTGGACCTGAACGTGGTGGCCGACCTGATCGCCACCGCCACCCTGGGGCTGGAGGGAGTGGTGCTGGTGGAGCGGGGGGACATGTACAACCTGGAGCAGTGGAGGGCCCAGAGCATCCTGGGGCGGGAGATGAAGTACCCCCAGTCCCTGGGCGAGCGGCTGGCCGTCGAGCTGGCCCACCACGTCTCGGTGGCCGGAAGAAGGCTGATGGTCGAGCCCTGAGGATCAAGCCTTTGATGGTCGAGTGCAGACGGTCAAGCCCTGATCCTTTTATACGATTCCCGGCAATCGGACAATTGATGGGCAATCAAAGAAGCGCTGAAGGCAATTCCGTCCGCGGGCAGGGACAGCCGGCCAGCAGGAAGGCCGTCCTCCTCATGCGGGAGGATCCGGAGGGGCGGGAAAATCCGGAGGGCATGCGGGAGCTGAGGGGGCTGGCTGAGGCCGCCGGGTACCGGGTGATCGGGGAGCTGGCCCAGCGACGGGGGCGGGCCAGCCACTACCAGGTGGGCAAGGGCAAGATCCAGGAGGCTCTCGCCCTGCAGCCGGACAGGCTGATCTTCTACGACTCTTTGAGCCCGGCCCAGTTTTACAGCATCCGAAAGGAGTTCGACGTGCAAATCATGGACCGGTTCAACCTCATCTTAGAGATTTTCGCCTCCCGGGCCTCCACCAGGGAGGCCAAGCTGCAGGTGGAGCTGGCCCGGCTGACCTACGAAGCTCCGCTGGTCAAGAAGATGATCGCCCTGAAGAAGCTGAGCGAGCGCCCGGGGTTTCACGGCGGCGGGAGCTACGAGGAGTCCATGTTCCAGGACTTCCGGGGCCGCATGGCCAAGATCCGGGCCGCCCTCAAAGATGTGGAGGTCATGGGCATGGACCGCAGGCGACACCGGCGGGAGCTGGGGTTCGACCTGGTGGCCCTGGCCGGGTACACCAACGCCGGCAAGAGCACTCTGCAAAACCTGCTTACCGGATCGGGCGTGGCCGTGGAGGACCAGCTCTTCACCACCCTCTCCCCCACCACCCGGGCGGTGGAGATCAAGGATAGAAAGCTGCTGCTGACGGACCCGGGGGGCTTCATCGACGACCTGCCTCACTTCATGATCAAGGCCTTCCGCTCCACCCTTTCCGAGATATCCTGCGCCGACCTGATCCTGCTGGTGGTCGACCTGAGCGACCCCCCGGAGGAGCTATGCCGGAAGCTGGCCGCCTGTCACCGGGCCCTGTGGGACTGCGAGTCCTCGGCGCCCATCATCGCCGTGCTGAACAAGGTGGACCGGCTGACGGAGGAAGAAGTGGCAGAGCGGCTGGTGGCCATCGAGGATCTGGCCCCGGAGCCGGTGGCCGTCTCCGCCCGGGTGGGGACGGGCGCCGGAGAGCTGATCGGCCGGATCCTGGAGACCCTGGAGCCCCTGGCAGAGGCCCGGATAACCCTTCCCAACACCCCCCAGGGCCAGCGGGAGCTCTCCCGGATCTGCCAGGAGCTGGAGCTGGTCTTCGTCCTCCACGGCCAGGAGGTGCAGGCAACGGTTCGGGGGAGGAAGGAGACCCTGTCCCGGGTATTGGCCGGCCTGCAGGGCCAGCAGGATGGAGCGGAAGGCATTGATCATGAGCGGGTGCACATCGATGTCTGTCCGGGGCAGACGGCCGGAGAAAGGGAAGAGGAGAGCCTGTGAGGGCCTTTAGACAGAGATGCTCGGATATGATGGGGAGATGATTCGAGATGTCCTCATACGTCCGGATACGTCCGGATATGTCCGGATATGTCCGGAAATGATCGGGGGATGATCAGGAGATGATCGAGAGTGAGTGGGGCTGAAGGGGAAGGAATTTTGCGGGAGCACTTCGAGCTGCGGGAGACCATCGTCACCATGTGGGCCCGGGAGCAGGGGCACCTGGATGCGGCCCGGGAGGCCATCCGCCGGGAGCGAAGGATGCTGGAGGACTTCATCGCCCGGGATCAGTTCTACATGCTCACCCTGGAGCCTTACGACCGCCCCCGGGCCGGGGCGCCGCCGATCGTCTGGGAGATGGCCGCGGCCGGAGCGGCTTTTGGCATCGGCCCCATGTCCGCCGTGGCCGGGACCATCGCCAGGAAGGCGGTGGTGGCCATGATGGACGCCGGGGCCAGCTACGCCATGGTGGACAACGGCGGGGATATCTGCGTCCTCAGCGACTGGCCAGTGCTGGTGGGAATCTACGCCGGATCCTCGCCCATCGGGAATGTCGCCCTGGAGGTCCCCCCCCAGGACGAGCCTCTGGGGATCTGCACCAGCTCGGGGACGGTGGGGCCCTCCATCAGTTTTGGCTGCGCCGATGCGGCCACGGTGATCGCCCGGGACGCCAGCCTGGCAGACGCCGGGGCCACGGCTCTTGGAAATGCCGTAACTTCGAACAGTAGTCTGGAAGAATGTTTCGCGGCGGTGGACCGGCCCGGGGTGCAGGGAGCCCTGGTGATCCGGGGGCGGGAGATGGCCCTGTGGGGCGACGTGCCGGAGATCAGGAGGGCCCGGCTGAGGCCGGAGATGATCACCAGGGGATGAAGGGATTTCTCATTTTGTCATGAAAGATGTTCTAGCGATGCGTCGGGTGAGGAAATAAAGGAGTATCAGCGCTAAGATTAAAATAATATTTATAAAAATAAAAATGATTGCAGTCATCAATCCGCGCCATTCGTAATGTCCTTGGATAAATTGCACATTCAACTCAAGAGAAATTATATAA
>JAAEEW010000060.1 GCA_013415595.1 Methanosarcinales archaeon
ATTAATAACCTATAAATACAATAGATATTCTATCTAGACTCGAAGGGGGTAGATCGTAATGGTCGATCAATGCTCATTCGAGGAGAATCTTATCGAGAGGGAACTTTGTGAGCTATTTCCGCCTGAATGGCTTAGTGCTAAAGCAAAGGAGACGGGATTGATAAAGCGTGAGCGCAAGATAAACCCCGTTCTTATTTTCTGGGTTCTGGCTATCGGTTATGGGACGCATCTCCAACGAACTCTCGCAGGTCTGAAACGCAACTATGAGCGAGTGTCGAACCAAACATTGAGCGACAGCAGCTGGTATTACCGATTTACCCCAGAGCTGGTGACCTTTCTCCGGGAATGCGTAGTTAGAGGCATTGAATATTTGGCCCAAGAACCCAACAGAACACTCAGTGATCGCCTTTCACCTTTCGAAGACGTCTTGATTCAGGACTCCACCATAGTTCGGCTACATGAAAAGCTGGCAAAGATCTGGCCAGCCACGAGATCGCGCAAAGTGGCGGCTGGTGTCAAGGTTGCGGTTTTGACCAGTGCAATAGCGAATGGCCCCAAGAGCATAGCATTGTACCCCGAAAACACAAATGAACTAAAGACCCTGAAGATAGGTCCCTGGATAAAGGACCGCATACTGCTTATTGACCTCGGGTTCTACAAGTATCAGATGTTCACTCGCATCAAGGAGAATGGCGGGCATTTCGTATCCAGGCTGAAGAGCAACGCAAATCCTCTGATTGTTGAGACCAATCGCACCTATCGAGGCAGAAGCATTGATGTCAAGGGAACGCATCTTCAGGACATCCTGAAGAACTTGAAAAGACAGGTGCTCGATGTCGATGTGGAGGTAACCCTTTATCGCCGAGCATATCGGGGCAAGGAGAAAAAGGATAGCGAGCGGTTCAGGTTAATTGCTGTTTACAACGAAGACGAAGACAAGTACCATCTATACATCACAGACATAACGCCAGAAGTGTTGGAGCCTGAGGAAGTAGCCAGGCTATACGGGGCTCGATGGGAGGTGGAGATACTCTTTAAAGAGCTCAAGAGCAAATATGCACTGGACGTCGTTCCTACATCCAATCCCCAGGTAATTGAAGCCTATATATGGATCTCAATACTCTCGCTATTAATAAGCAGAAGAGTTTATAAAATTGTACGTAGACGTAATCCAGCTATAAACGTAGTGCGGTTTACTCAGCTCAGATGGAGCAACTCGTTCTGTGAGAAGGCCAGCTGTTTGCTGAACGATGTTCTCAGATATTTGGGATTAGATACCTCTATATTAACTTCCTTTAATATTAGTTTAAGTGAAGCACTTGACCCACATGTGAATAGAAGGCGATATACTGAGGAATGGTGGGCTTAACCGATGACACATGAATATCTATCCATCTCTGCCGAAGGCTGGAATCGTGAGGTACGAATTTTAGAATTTAGGTGCCGGGGACGGGATCCGAACCCGCGACTTCAAGATGCCTCAGGACGAGCGCACAAAGCTTGTTACCCTATGAGTCTTGCGCCCTAACCAGCTAGGCCACCCCGGCGTTGGCATCTCACCTGTGGTGAATTCTTACATAAGGTTTTTGCTCCAAAGAGGCCTCCCCGGCCCGGGGGACCGCCCTGCCGGGGGGCATTCAAATCCCGCAGAGATTCGCTTCCCTCCGCCAGGGAGGGATAACCTTTTTCTGAGCCGCAGCCGAATTATCCTGATAATGGAACTAAGCATCTCCGGCACCATCAGCGACACCCTCTCCGGCAAGCTCATCGTGGTGGGGGTCACCGGCAGCATCGCCGCCGTGCGGGTGGTGGACCTGATTCGCGACCTCATCCGCCGCGGGGCCGAGGTCCGCTGCGTCATGTCCGCCGCCGCCAGGCAGATCCTCCACCCCTGGGCCCTGGAGTACGCCAGCGGAAACCCGGTGATAACCGAGATCACCGGCCAGGTGGAGCACGTGGCCCTCTGCGGCCTGGAGGGCCGGGCAGACCTGCTGCTCATTGCCCCGGCCACGGCCAACACCATCGGCAAGGTGGCCCAGGGAATCGACGACACTCCAGTCACCACCTTCGCCACCACGGCCATCGGCAGCGGCAAGAGGGTGATGGTGGTACCGGCCATGCACCAGGCCATGTACTCCCATCCGGCGGTGGTGAAGAACCTGCAGGTCCTGAAGGAGATGGGAATCGCTCTGGTGGCCCCCAGAATCGAGGAGGGCAAGGCCAAGATCGCCGACAACTCCCGCACCGTCCTGGAGGTGGAGCGCCTCCTGGGGCCGGGAGACCTTCGAAGCCGGAAGGTCATGGTCACCAGCGGGGCCACGGCGGAGAATGTGGACCCCATCCGCATCCTGACCAACCGGGCCTCGGGACGTACCGGCCTGGAGATCGCCCTGGAGGCCTACCGCCGGGGGGCGGAGGTGACCATTGTCCACCGGGCCGGGATGGGTCTTCCCTTCCGGGAGATCCGGGCCGACAGCGCCGACGAGATGACCGAAGCGGTCCTGAAAGAGCTGCAGGGGGGCTACGACGCCCTGATCAGCGCCGCGGCCATTGGCGACTTCACCATCGACTCCGCCTCGGAGAAGATCAAGTCCTCCGGCGAGGTGGTCCTGCGCCTGAAGCCCGCCCGAAAGCTCATCCGATCCGTCCGGGAGGCCTACCCCGATTTGAAGATGGTGGGCTTCAAGGCGGAGACCAACATCTCCCAGGAGGAGCTGGTCCGCCGGGCCCGGGAGTCCATGGACCGGGCCCGCCTCGACCTGGTGGTGGCCAACGACGTGGGCGGCAGGGGCATGGGCACCGAGGACAACCGGGTGCTGATCATCCGCCGGGACGGCCAGAGCACGTCCGCCGAGGGCAAGAAGAGCCTGATAGCCCGGGCGGTGCTGGACGCCCTGGTCCGGGAGCTGGTATGAAGGCCTTCGTCCCCGGCCACATCACCGGATTTTTCGCTGTCAAACGGGACATCGATCCCTTCCGGGCAGGGTCGGTAGGCTGCGGGATGACTCTGGGGGTGGGGGCCACCACATGGCTCGAGCCCCTCCTGCCGGGCGAGGAGAGCGAGGTGATCCTCAACGGCCAGCCCTCCCCGGCCCCGGTGAGCAGGCAGGTGATCGATTTCCTGGCCCCCGGGCCGGTGCGGGTGCAGACCGACCTGCAGATGGTCATGGGCGCCGGCTTCGGGGCCAGCGGCTGCGGAGCCCTGGGGGCGGCCTACCTGCTCAACGCCCGGTTCAACCTGGCCCTGACCTCCAACCAGGTGGGAGCAGTGGCCCACCAGGCGGAGGTGGCCAACGGCACCGGCCTGGGGGACGTGATCGCCCAGAACACCGGCGGCCTGGTGATCCGCCTGCATCCCGGCGCCCCGGGGACGGGAGTGGTGGACCGCATACCCATCCCCCCCACCAGGGTCTATTGCCTGGTCCGGGGTCCCATGTCCACCAGCCAGGTCCTCTCGGATCCGGAGGTGATGAGAGAGGTCAACCGGGCCGGAGAGCGGGCGGTGAAGGAGCTACTGGCCCGTCCCACCCTGGAGGAGTTCATGCGCCTCTCCGCCCGCTTCGCCCGGGAGTCGGGCCTGGCCAGGGACTGGATGCTGGACGCCATGGAGGCGGTGGAGGCCAGGGGCGGCCAGGCCAGCATGATAATGCTCGGCGACTCCCTCTTCGCCGTGGGGGAGGAGAGCGAGGAGGCGCTCCGGGAGTTCGGCCCGGTTGTCTCCACCTACGTTACCAAGTGGGGTGCCTATCTTGACTGAGATACCCAAATCCCATCCCCGTTATGCTTCGCTGGTGGCCAGGGAGAGAGTGGCCGCCGGAGTGAAGGAGGGAATCACAAGCGTCCAGGGGCTGATCGCCCAGGGACGGGGTGAGGCCTTCGACTACCTGATAGGAGAGCTAACCCTGCCCTCGGCCCTGAAGGCCACCAGGACGGCGGCGGCCCTGCTCCTGCTGGCAGAGCGTCCGGCCCTGAGCGTGAACGGCAACGTGGCCGCCCTGGCCTCCCGGGAGATGGTGGACCTGGCAGCGGCCCTGAACATCCCCCTGGAGGTGAACCTGTTCCACCGCACCGAGGAGCGGGTCAGGCTCATCGCCGACCGTCTTCGAAGCCAGGGGGCCTCAGAGGTGCTGGGGGAGAAGACCGACGTGC
The DNA here is from genome assembly GCA_013415595.1 of Methanosarcinales archaeon. Taxonomy (GTDB): domain Archaea; phylum Halobacteriota; class Methanosarcinia; order Methanotrichales; family Methanotrichaceae; genus JAAEEW01. The sequence goes on from JAAEEW010000060.1 coordinate 4,150, forward strand.
TCATCGCCGGGCTGGACCACAGCCGGGCCCGGGCCACCAGGGGCGGAATATTTGATGCCGACGTGGTCCTAATCCCCCTGGAGGATGGCGACCGCTGCGAGGCCCTGGTGGCCATGGGAAAGAAGGTAATCGCCATCGACCTCAACCCCCTCAGCCGCACCGCCCGGAAAGCCTCGGTCTCCATCGTGGATAACATAGTCCGGGCGGTCCCCAACCTGATCCAGGCGGTCCGGGATCTGAGGGGCCTGGAGAGATCGGAGCTGGAGAGGATGGTCCGGGAGTACGACAACAAGGAGACCCTGCAAGCTGTAGGGGAGGAGATGCAGTCCTACCTGGCCGAACAGTTCTCAGCCCTGGACTCCTGAGAGGACGACAAAGGAGCGCTCCGTAGGTGGGGTCTGGGGTGAGAGCGCCTGAGGCCAAAGACAAAGATTGACCTCAAAAACATTTTTATATTAGAAGGGCTTTATTAACCAGTATGCGTGAGCACACTCTGGACTACCAATTGCTCATGAAGGCAGTTTACGCTGCCACCAGCGCCAGTGGGACAGTATATCCTAATGATTATAATTACGTCGCCATTTCACTGGATGCGGTCCGGTCGGTGCTGTCTTCCTTCAAGCCCGGCCCCTGGAGCCCGGAGCTCTCCGACAGCGAGGAGAAGGCCCGCAGGCTGTGGTATCTGTTCAAGGACATGCACCCCTTCTCCGCTTGCGGCATAATCAGGCTCTCGGCCCCCGTCCCCCAGGACATCGTGGGCGTGGTCACCATCGAGGACCTGCAGCTGGGGTACAAACACGAGAGGTTCACCTCCAGCGACGATTCCTGGATGGGGGAGGAGATGCTCTATGACGACATGCTCTGCGACGACATCTCGGAGTACATAGACACCCGTCCCTTCGCCGCCACGTACAGGATCGGCCAGAAGGCCGACGCCGGGCCAGGAGCGGCCCCTGGAAAAAGCCTGGCAGGCAACCTGGGAGCAAGCCTGGGGAAATCCTGGCTGGGGAAGGCTGTCGATGCCCAGACCCAGAGTTCCTCCATCGATCCTTCAGTGCCGGAGATGACCCTGATAGACCCGTCCACCAAGCAGATATTCAAGAGGAGCTGGGGCGGAACCTTCGGGGTTGGGTCCTGGCCCATATCCAGCATCCGGGCCTTTGCCGTCTGGTTTTAATTTTTTTTGAGGATTGGCCTCATCCTTCCAGCAGGCGGTCCCGGGCCGCCTTCTTCACGCTCTGGTCCTGGTCTTCTGCCAGCTTTTCCACTATATCCCTGGAGATCACGGCGTTGCCGGCCACTGCCTCACGCACCAGGAAGGACCAGTGCTCCGCCAGGCTCTCCAGGATCTCCCGGGGGGTGGATTCGTTCTCCGCCACCGCCCTTTGCACCTCCCACATCCGGTCTCTGGCCAGTCGGTCCAGGGCCTCCCCGGGAGTGAGGGGGTTGGCACCCACTGCCTCTCTGACGTCGGTGATGCGGTCCATGGAGAGCATCTCCAGGATGGCCGGGGTGGTGGAGGGATTCTGGGCTATGCGGTACCTCACCTCCCAGCTGTGGTCCCTGGCCAGCCGCTCGATGTCCGGCCCGGACAGCTCCTCGTTTCCTGCCGCCGCCGCCCTCACCCCTTCGTCCTCCTCCCTGGTCAGGGCAGAGAGAACCTGTTGGGGCGCGTTCCTGTTCCCGGCCACCGCTTCCATGACGATCAGGCGGTTTTTCTGCAGGCCAAAGTCGAAGTCGGACATGACGTCCTGGGAGAGCTCGGCCAGGGCGTCGGGCGGGGTGCTGGCGTTCAGGGCCGCCGCCGCCCGGACGAATCCGTCCCGGTCCCGGGAGAGGATGGCCAGCAGGCTCTCCGGAGCAGAGGGGTTGCCGGCCACCGCCTCCCTCACCCAGGTCACCTGGTCCTGGGAGAGCTGGGCCAGCACCTCCTCCGGGGTGCTGGCGTTCCATCCCACCGACCGTCGAACATGCCAGTCGTAGTTGCCGGCCAGCTCTCGCAGGATCTCCGGGTCGGTGCGCACGTCGGCGGCCTGGCGCTCCGGCCAGGGTCAGGTCATGGAGATGCACCCCCCTGGTCAGGGCGGGAGGGCTTAGCTGCGGTAGAGCACGAACTCATAAACCTCCTGCAGGGCCTCCCCGCTTCGCTTGCGGTCGTGGCGCTCCAGGCTTCTCTCCACCAGGGGCAGGTCGATGTGGGGGGCCACGGCCCTGACCAGGCCCTGGTCGCCTCCGATCACCGCATACTTCAGAACCGGCCGGTACTTCTCCAGCAGAGGCTTCAGCCGCTCCACCACCGCTTCGGCGTGGTTTCTCAGGTCCTCCTCCCGCAGGCGGCTGAACCTCTTCTGGGACCAGCCCCCTTTGGAATGCTTCTCCTTCACCTGGCTCATGACGGACTCCTGCTCCTCGAAGGAGTCCTGGCCCAGCGCCACTCCCAGCAGAGAATCGCCGGCGTGCAGGGAGGCGATCAGGGCTGGGGTCTCGGTCATCTCCCGCATCAGACCCAGATCGAAGCTCTCCCCCCTCTGCAAGACGTTCTTCTCCACGGGAAAGGGGGGGATGAGGACCATGGTGAAGAGCTCAGGGCTGTGCAGGATGATGTAGCCCCTGGGGGAGCGGATGGAGCGGATGAAGGCCTCCACTCCTGGGGGCATCTCCTCTTCCCCTTTCCCGGTCAGGTAGCCGGTCAGCAGATCTCCCAGAGGGGAGCGGCAGGCCTCCAGCCTCTTGAAGAGCCTCTTGCAGTCCTGGGTTCCCAGGGGCTGCCCCGGCAATGGAGAGGCGGCCTTCAGCTTCTCATCTTCTTCCTCTTCCCGCCTGAGAGACGACAGCCTGGCTTGAGCGTCGTTCAGGGCGGTCCTGGCCTCCTGATAGGAGGAAGAGAGCTTCCTGATCTTCTCCTCCCGCCGCTCCAGGGCTTTCAGGGCCTCCTCCTTCTCGCCCTCCAGGGAAGAGACCCGGGCCTCCAGCTCCCTGATCTGCTCCTCGCACTTTTTCTTGCCGAAGAGATCCAAAACCAACACTTCCCCTCTCTGATGGGAATTCATGGCATAAGATCTTCTCCCCAAAAACTATAAGAGTTATTAATTACAATTTGAGTAACAGGGAGAAAAAATTAGGTCTGCAAGGGAGGCGATGGAATGCTCAACAAGGGACTAGGCTATCTGGAGGCCAAATCCTACCAGGAGGCCCTCTCCTGTTTCGAGAAGGCCATAGAGGCCGACCCGCTGGACAATGAGGCCTGGAACGGAAAGGGCTACGTGCTGGTCATACTGGGAAGGGACGGCGAGGCCCTGAAATGCTATGCCCGGGCGGTGGAGATAGATCCTTCGTCAGCTCTCTCCTGGTACAACAAGGCCAACGCCCTCTCCAGGCTGGAGCGCTACCAGGAGGCGGCCGTCTGCTACAGCCGGGCCCTGGAGCACGACCCCCTCTGCCATGCCTCCTGGCTGAACAGGGGCCTGGCCCTGGACGCCCTGGAACGAGGGGAGGAGGCCCAGGAATGCTACGACGCCGCCTTGAAGATCCTGCCAGGCGACGCCACTACCTGGATAAACAAGGGCGCGTCTCTGTCCCTGCTGGGCCGCTATGAACAGGCCGTGGAATGCTTCGACCGGGCGGTGCTCCTGCAGGCCCAGTCACTGAAGGCCTGGGTGAACCGGGGCTCGGCCATGGCCCACCTGGGGAGGCTCAAAGAGGCTCTGAGCTGCTTTAACCGGGCCATCGAGATCTCGCCTCGCTGCCCCATGGCCTGGGCCAACCGCAGCGAGATTCTCAGGAGAATGAACAGGCACGACGAGGCCTTTCACGCCTTCGTGAGAGCCAGGGAGCTCGGGCTCGTACTGTCGTCAGAAGAATGAAGCGGACTCGCTGGGAATCGAACCCAGGTCAGCGGGTGTCTTCGAAAACTCTCCGAAGCCCGCTAGGATATCCTCTACCCTACGAGCCCAACAGGGCACCACTCTCTTCTCCCCTGGTATTAACCTTTCCAGAGACGCCGCCGCCGACGCAAAGCCTGCCAAGTGTTAGCAAGGACCGCGCCACAAATAAATCTATCTTAAATTATTCGTCAGGAGAGCCTCCCGCAGAAGTATCTTCCCAGAATGACAGATAGATTAATGTAACATCAGCAAATAGAGGAAATCATGGCACAGCTTCACTTTGATGCGGTGGAGATGGTCCAGAAGGCGCTGGAGAACCTGGATAACGACCGGGGTGCGCTGATTCCTCTGCTCCAGAGCGTCCAGGCCGAACTGGGCTACATTTCTCCCCAGGCTGTGTCTGCCATCGCCGATGCGCTGGGAGTTGCTGAGAGCCACGTCTACGGGGCAGCCACCTTTTATTCGGAATTTCACCTCAACATTCCCGGCCAGAACTGCATAAAGGTCTGCATGGGGACCTCCTGCTACCTGAGCGGCGGGCCCAGCATCCTGGAGCGCCTGACCAGGTCGCTGGGCATAAAGCCGGGCCAGACCTCCAGAGACGGCAAGTTCAGCCTGGAGCGAGTGGCCTGTCTGGGATGCTGCTCTCGCTCCCCGGTAATCCAGGTAAACGACCTGGTTTACGGGAACCTATCACCGTCAGATGTAGACCAGATCCTCACCGAGATTGAAGAGAGAGCATGAGGCGTTTGAAGGACATCCAGGACCTGAAGGTGGCCCGGGAAAGGGCAGCAGACTCCTGGGAGGAGCTGTGCCGGGGCCCTAGATCACTGGTCTGCGTGGGCATGGCCACCTGCGGGATATCGGCCCTGGCCAAAGAGACGGAATCGATTTTGAGAGAGACCCTCGCCGAGAAGGGCATAGACGCCCGGCTGATGCAGGTGGGATGTCTCGGCCTCTGTTACGCCGAGCCCCTGGTCTACATCCGCCAGCCTCCCGGCGAGCTGATCTGCTACGGCCGGGCCACTCCAGGGGTCGCCCGGGAGCTGGCCCTGCGAGCCTTCGGTGGCCAGGGCTGGCCGGAGCGGGCCCTGGGCGTCCTGGACATGATGGGACCCACAGTCCAGTCGGCCCAGCCGGCCCCGGCGGATCTGCAGGCTGCCGGGGGCCCGCCCTCCATCTGGGATCATCCCATGATGAAATCCCAGGTGAGAATCGCTCTTTCCAACTGCGGCATAATCGATCCCCAGGACGTGGGCCACTACCTGGCCCGGGGAGGCTACCAGGGCCTGGAGAAGGCCTTCTCCCTCTCCCCGGAGGCCATCATCCAGGAGGTCAAGGTCTCCGGGCTGCGGGGGCGGGGTGGCGCCGGATTTCCCACCGGCGTGAAGTGGGAGTTTTGCAAAAACGCCCCCGGCGACGAGAAGTACCTGATCTGCAACGCCGACGAGGGCGACCCGGGGGCCTTCATGGACCGTTCCATCCTGGAGGGCGATCCCCACTCGGTGATCGAGGGGATGCTCATCGCCGCCCGGGCCATGGGCTCCACGGAGGGGTTCATCTACTGCCGGGCGGAGTACCCCCTGGCCCTGAAGCGGCTGGAGGTGGCCCTGGGCCAGGCCCGGGAGGCCGGACTTCTGGGGGAGGACATCCTGGGCGCGGGCATGGACTTCGACATCCACATCAAGCAGGGGGCCGGAGCCTTCGTCTGCGGCGAGGAGACGGCGCTCATGGCCTCCATCGAGGGGCGGAGGGGGATGCCCCGCACCCGGCCGCCCTTCCCCGCCAACTCCGGTCTGTGGGGCCAGCCCACCAACATCAACAACGTGGAGACCCTGGCCAACCTGCACACCATTCTGGAGAGGGGCGGCCAGTGGTACCAGTCCTACGGGACCGGCCGCAGCCGGGGGACCAAGACCCTCTCCCTGGCCGGAGCCATCAAGCGGACCGGCCTGGTGGAGGTGCCCATGGGCATCTCCCTGCAGGAGATCGTCCACGGCATCGGGGGCGGGATCCTGGGGGACCGGGCCTGCAAGGGTGTACTCACCGGCGGCCCCTCCGGAGGCTGCATCCCCGGAACGCGCCTGGACGTGCCGGTGGACTACGAGGCCCTGGCGGAGATGGGATCCATCGTGGGGTCAGGGAGCATGATCGTCCTGGACGACGGGGCCTGCATGGTCGACCTGGCCCGGTTCTTCCTGGCCTTCATCCAGATGGAGTCCTGCGGCAAGTGTACCCCCTGCCGAATCGGGACCAGGCAGATGCTGAACATCCTGGATAGAATAGCCGGGGGAGAGGCCGGGATGCAGGACCTGGACCGCCTGGAGAAATTGGCCACGGTGGTCAAGAACGGATCGCTCTGCGGCCTGGGCCAGACTGCCCCCAATCCGGTGCTGACCACCCTTCGACATTTCCGCAACGAGTATCTGGAGCACATCCAGAAGAAACGCTGCCCCTCAAAGGTCTGCCGGGGGCTGGTCTCCTTCCACATAGACCCGGAGATGTGCAAGGGGTGCGGGCTATGCCTGGATAGCTGTCCCGCCGGGGCCATCTCCGGCCAGTCCGGAGAGGTCCACGTCATCGACGAGGACCGGTGCATCCGCTGCGGAGCCTGCTTCCAGGCCTGTCCGGAGAAGTTCGGCGCCGTCTCCCGTCTCTCCGGGGCGGGCCACCTGATTCCCTGCGCCTGCGGCACCAGGAGGGATGATTGAATGGTCTGGCTGCAGGTGGACGGCCGGGAGGTGGACGTAGAGCCGGGAACCACGGTCAAGGCCGCGGCAGAGCTGGCCGGGATCAGGATACCGGGGCTGTGCGACCATCCGGACCTTCCGCCCTACGGCGGCTGCCGGCTGTGCATCGTGGAGGTGGAGGGGATGAGAGGTTACCCCTCCTCCTGCACCCTGCCCGTCGGCGAGGGCATGAAGGTTCGGACCGACACTCCGGCGCTGAAGGACATGAGGCGGGAGATCCTGGGGATGCTCCTCTCCGAGCACCCCAGCATCTGTCTCACCTGCCAGCGGGCCGGCCGCTGCGACCAGGTGCGGGCATCCCTGCGGAAGGTCCCCCAGACCATGGGCTGCCGCTACTGTCCTGCAGACGGCCGCTGCCAGCTCCAGGAGGTGGTGAAGATGGTGGGGCTGGACCAGGTGGAGAGCGCTGGCCCGGGATCGGAGGAGGTGGTGAGAAGCCCCTTCTTCGACCGGGACCCGAACCTTTGCATCCTGTGCGGCCGGTGCGTCCGGGTCTGTCAGGAGGTGCGGGGGCTGGGGGCCATATCCTTCACCGGCCGGGGCCACGAGACGAAGGTGGGGACGGCCTTTGACAGGCCGCTGCAGGACGTAGGCTGCCGGTTTTGCGGGGCCTGTGTGGACTCCTGTCCCACCGGATCCCTGGAGGAGCGGGCCGGCCGCTGGGCAGGGCTTGCCGAGGGGCGGGTGGCCACGTTCTGCCCCTACTGCAGCGCCAACTGCCCAATCGAGCTGGAGGTGAGAGAGGGAAGAATGCTCCGCTCCCGTCCCGGGGGCCAGAGCAGGCTATGCGTGCGGGGCCGGTTCGGCCTGGAGTTCGTGGGCCACCCCGACCGGCTGAAGAGCCCCCTGGTCAGAAAGGGCGGGCGGCTGGTGGAGGCATCCTGGGAGGAGGCCCTGCAGGCGGCGGCCCGGGGGCTTGAGGGCCTGGATGCAGCGATTGGCGGGAAAGGATCGCAGGCAGCGGAAAGGTCGGAAGCATGGCAAGCCCCGGAAAGGTCGGAAGCACTTCAGGCACCGGAAGGAGAGGAAGGGGGAGAAGGAGTGGAAGGAGGAGAAGGAGAGGAAGGTGGGGACGGTCCGGGTTTGGCGGTACTGGCCTCCGGCTGTCTGTCCAACGAAGCTCTGTTCCTGCTCTACAAATTCTGGCAGGCTCTTCCCGGCAAAACCCTGGCCTTCTCCGATCCAAAGCCCGCCATCGACTCCGGATTTGCCCTGCCCGAGGACCTGCCGGAGCGAACGGTGCTGGTGGTAGGGGACCTGGCGGCCGTCAATCCGGCCCTGGACCTGGAGCTTAGGGTGGGGTCAACAGGTCCCCGGATCGTCGTCAGTGCCCTGCGCAACCTTCTGGCCAGGAAGGCCTCCGTCTGGGTCCGGCCGACGGCGGGAGCGGAAGCCCGGGCCCTGGAGGCCATGGCCAGAGCGATGATGGATGAGGGGCTGGCATCCCCAGGAGCCCGGACGGCCCGGGGCTGGGAGGAGTTTTCAGCCTCACTGGAGTCGGTGGACCGCCTGGCCGGGGAGTCCGGAGTGGCGGCGGAGGATGTGAGGGCCGCGGCATGGATGCTCTCCGGAGAGGACGCGGTGGTGGTGGTCGGTCCAGACTGTCCGGAAGAGACGGCCCGGGCGGCGGCCAACCTGGCCCTCCTGGCCGGGGCCAGTTTCTGCCCCCTGGTCAGGCACTGCAACTCCCGGGGAGTGGAGGCCATGAGGATGCTGCAGGGGGTGGTGGAGGCCCGGTCCTCCGGATCCGGGGACTATAATCAGCACCAGGACCCTCGCCGGGACAAAAACCGGAACACTTACCCGGACCTCCTGGACCGCATCCCGGAGAAGATGAGGAGAGCCTACCTGGTGGGGGACAATCCCGCCGGGGCCAGGCCCGACCTGGCAAAGCGGCTCTCCGGCCTGGACTTCCTGGTGGTGCAGGACCTGTTCCTGACGGAGACAGCCGCCCTGGCCGACGTGGTATTGCCGGCGGCCAGCTTCGCCGAGATCGACGGCACCCTGACCGGCCAGCATGGACTCCTGGGGATCAGGAGGGCAGTCCCTCCCCCGGGCCAGGCCAGGCCGGACTGGTGGATAGTCTCCCGGTTGGGCAGGGCTCTGGGGCTTCCCGGCCTGGAGGCCGACAACCAGGAGATGATCTTCCAGGAGATGGTCGCCGCTCTGCCTGGAAGCCGGAGGCAGGAGGAGCCCTCCTTCTTCAACCGGGGAGGGGACGAAGAGGGGGAGGTGCCGTCCAGGGAGCAGACGTCTGAGGGCTCTTCTAAGGACACTTCTGAGGGCACTTCTGAGACGTCTCTCGATGTCTCTTCCCATAGGTCGTCTGAGAGATTGCTCTGGCTGGTGGTGGGGGAGAGCCTGTATCGATTCGACTCCGGGGCCAGGACGGGAAGGGTCTCCGACCTCCGGTACCTGACCAGGGAGCGGACAGTGTGGATTCATCCCCGGGACGCCTCGGCCCTGGAGATCCAGGATGGCGATCCGGTGAGGGTGGAGATGGAGGAAGGCAGCCTTCAGGCCAGGGCCCGCCACTCCAGGGACCTCTCCCTGGGAACGCTTCACATGTGGAGAGGCCCCCAGGTGGCGGCGGTCATGAAGGGACGGGCCGTGGCCCGGGCCAGGGTGATCAGATATGTATGAGGTACTGAGGAAGCAGAGGATCGCTCCCGGCCTGAACATCATGTCCGTTCGGGCTCCAGAGATGGCCCGCAAGGTCCGGCCAGGACAGTTCGTAATTCTGATGGTGGACGAGAAAGGGGAGCGAATACCCCTGAGCGTGGCCGACTGGGACCGGGAGGAGGGATCGATCACCGTGGTCTTCCAGGAGGTGGGTACCTCCACCCGCAAGCTGGGGCTGCTGGAGGCCGGAGACGGCGTCTTCAGCTTTGCCGGGCCCATGGGTAAGCCCTCCCCCATCCGGAACTACGGGACGGTGGTGGTTATCAGCGGCTGCTACGGCACCGGGCCGGCCTATCCCATCGCCCGGGCCCTGAAGGAGGCCGGATGCCGGGTCATTCACATCGTGGAGGGACGAAACAGGGACTGGCTGTTCTGGCTGGACCGGCTGGAGGCGGTGGCCGACCGCCTAATCCTGACCTGCGGGGACGGAAGCATGGAGGCCTGTTACGCCAACGACCCTCTGTCCAGGATACTGGAGGAAGAGAGGGTGGACCGGATCTACGCCATAGGCTGCACCTTCATGATGATGGAGGCCGCCCGGGCCACCCTGGACCGGGGCGTTCCCACCCGGGTGAGCCTGACTCCCATCATGGTGGACGGGACGGGCATGTGTGGGGCCTGCCGGGTGAACGTAGGCGGCAGGGTGATGTTTGGCTGCGTGGACGGGCCGGAGTTCGACGGCCACCAGGTGGACTGGAAATCCCTCATCGAGCGGGCGGGGTGCTATCTGAAGGAGGAGGTGGAATCCCTGGACCGCTGGGACCGGGAGAACTGGCACCGGGCCATGAACAGATGAGAAGGAGCCTTCCTCAGGAGGAAATTGAACAGTTCATATTGATCAAACGGCGAAAAATTGGGCGTCAAATCCATTGATTCTGGAGCACTCAGATTTCATTATTGCCATTTTTCTCACGGGCTATTACCTGCTTTGAAGTTAATCTTTATTTTAAAACAGTCTTTACTGTATCAACAATTTTAAATAACAACGATCACTAATGTACATACATCCGCCCGGAATGGCTTTCTACAGTACTAATTTTTGCCATTTTATCGCCATAGCTACAGCCAGCTCCGGACGGCCTGGAGGCGATCAAATGGAAGAAATTGCTCCCCAGATCTACGTGGGGATCGGAAGGGACTTTCAGCAGGACGTCCCGTTTGACATCCGCATGTCCGCGGCCGATGAATCCATCAAGAGCATGAGCAGCCTGGCTGCCAGCGCCAGAGCCCTGAACAGTGCCTTCAATGAGCTGAGAACCGCGTACAAGAAGGACCTGCAGGCCACCATCGGCCCCCAGAAGATAGAGGGCTACTCCAGGCTCCATGCCCGGACCAAGGAACGGCTCTCTGAGATCCCGGGCCTCTTCCCCCAGACTATGGAGGGAGACCGGATGAAGAAGGAGCTGAAAGAGCGCTCCATCTCCGAGGCCAGGCAATACATCGCCGCATCAGGAATCGACGCTGAGCACATGAAGACCCTGCAAAGGGAGTACCGATATAAGGCCCAGCAAGCCATCAACAAGGTGCTGCAATTGGACGAAGGGCCACAAACGCCCACATTTCACCAGAAGGTGACTGAGCTTCCAAAGCCGGTCAGCAATCCCTGGACCTGGTACTCGCCGCCCTACAGCGACGCCTGGAATTACTGGTCGTGGGAGAGGACCAGGGGCAGCAGCGGAGTGGACTCCCGGGCCAATCGCTCCAACGGACAGATAGAATGCTGGAGCAGCCTGGACCTTAGCGGCGCCGACGATTCGGATTATACCTGGACCAATGGATTTGCTGAGGTGCGGTTCTGGTTCAGAATGCCTGCGGCGGGAATGGTGGAGGCCTGGGGTTATTTCCAGGACATTCAGGCCGAGTTCAGCGGCTGCCTCTCCGACGAGTGGGGATTTTCTGACGCCAGCATTCAGCAGCTATCCAGGCCCTATCTGAGGGTGCTCTACCCATCCCAGTCCTGGCGCTACGGCGTCTTCCTGGATTACCGGAGAGGGGAGAGCGAAGGCTGCTGGTCCGACAGAATCAACGGCGCCAATCCCGGAGATTTCAGGTACCCCCATCTGTTTTCCATGGAGAGCTTCCCCGCCGGGCAGTGGGTCTATGTGGCCATTGGCAACCACGATTACAACTACTTCTGGGTCAACGACATGTCCTGCCACACCAGGATGACCAGCCGATGGTTCGTAAAGAACGCGGCAGTCAGATCGACAGGGGCACCCTGAAAGGAAGCCCAAAAATTTTTAATTTTTTTGTCTGACTATTTTTTGGGCTTTTACTATTCGTCCAAATGTCCCCTACATTCAAGTACCTTTGCATACGAATTCATGCAATGGTGGGACGGATGGCACAAATGGACGAGAACGATCTGGTTTACAGAGGTCCTTGGGTAAGAAGCGCTCAGCATCGATTATTCCAAACTCTTGAGACTGACTACGCTTTTCCGAGGGCAACCTGCCGCTCTCTGGTGAATCTGATATGGGATTTCGTAAACGAGACCTTCGGCGAAGAGATTCATGAAGGCCAGATTGTCTTTCATGCTGCCTCTGCGTCAGAACCTCCCGGGAAGAGAATCTCGGAGATAAAAACGGTCCCCATTCACTTAACATTTCACGACAGAAACGACATAAATATCCTATCCGAAGAAGGGACTTCCGCATTGCGAAAGCATAAAGTCATTCGCATGGCCAATGAAGCACTGGATCAAGGTGGTCTTCTGACGCAAGAGGATCTGGCCGTCCTTCTCTGCACCTCCAGAAGAACAATCCGGCGTGATATCAAAGAGTTGAAGCAACAGGGAATTGAAGTCCCGACGCGCGGAACCCTTCAAGATATTGGTCCGGGGGTATCACATAAAACGAAAATTGTAAAGATGTGGCTTGAGGGTTACGAATACACCGACATCGAACGGAAGACTGGCCATTCCGGCGTATCGGTTCAGAGGTATCTCTCAGGTTTCTCGACGGTGGTTAGATTCTGCAGTCGAGGCTATTCGTTGCAGGAAATTCGCGAATTGACGGATATGTCTGACAGGTTGGTTCAGGAGTATCTGGACCTCTACGAAACCTTCAAAGACCGGCCAGAATCTCAAATTCGGTTCCAACAGATCCTGTCTGAATCTACGCCATCGAAAAAAAGCCCGCTATCCTGGAACAAGAGGCCCGGAGTGATGAACTCATGATCGATTCGAATGCAGAGCGGACTCTCAGGAAGTATAAGGGATTTGAAAACTCCGTCAAGCAGATGCTCACCCGAGAATACAAATTTCTGGGGGGCGAAAAGATCCAGGAGATGTTCATCAAGGATCTGCTCGTCGAATTCGACAGACATCTCAAGGATGGCTGGAAGCTTGATGCCGGCCAGGTTGTGTGGTGGGCGGCGCACAAAGATGAATATCCTGGGCGCAACAAGACTATCGAGAACACGAGAATGGTTCCAGTTATCTTATCCATTGCCAGCAAGGATGATCTGAAGCTGAGGCTGGATGG